>CACZXZ010000001.1 GCA_902785325.1 uncultured Succinivibrio sp.
TCTAAAACAGCTTAAGATACTCTTGTTAGGAATTCTAAGCTCCAGATCTTCATGATCTACATCGAAACTAGAGTTTTTACCAACAGTTAAATATCCAGAGTAGGCAAGTAGTGACCAAAAATCATTAGAGACATGATTTTTTAAGTCAGCGTGGTTCATGGTTAGATTGATCTTTTTTCTGATTGAGCCACCATCCACAAGGGTTTGCATGTTGTTAGCATCTTCTTCACTAATGAAACCTAAAAAGTCATTAAAAATGTCATTTGAGCTAGTATGATTCCAATAGCAATTAGCAGATACGCTGTCTTTTTCTTGATTTAAGGCATCTTGACAGAAACTTACAACATCCCAGGCACAATACATTTCATGGTTAGCAAAGTTGTAGCCATCATAGTTTTCTTTTACTAAAGACTTAAAATCTGACAACTCAAGATAATCAAGCATGGCAAAGGTTTCATCTTGAGTAAAACCGATGGCCTTATATAAATCCTCACGTTTATCAAAGACTGTGTTTACTACTAAGTTATTAAGACCTGTAAAGATACTTTCTTTAGAAACTCTTAAGCAGCCTGTTAATACTGCTTTTTGTAGGTTTTCAGAATTAGTTTTAAGCACATTACCTAAAAGCTCTCTAATTAACTCAATCATTTGAGGGTAATAATCACTCAAAGCAGCTTTGGCTAATGGAACATCATATTCGTCGATTAAAACCATACAAGGCTTGTTAAAATGCTTTCTAAGATAGATGGTGAGCTTTTGTAGGGCACATTCAAGAATATCCATATTGGATACATCTCGTAAATAATCGACGTTGCACAATTTTGCAAAATAAGCTTTTTCCTCATCTTCTAACGCATCGCTTTGTTTTAAAAAGCTGTACTTAGAACATAAGGTCACAATTAGATTAGCAATTCTTTTATAGGCACGATCAAATGAAGATCCTTCAATAGATTTGAAGGAAACAAAAATTACTGGAAATTTACCCATGTAATTTTGACAGAACTCTTTGTCTTTAAAGATTATTCTGTCTCTGAATAAAAATTCATGATGCGATAAATCTGTAGGATCTTTATAGTTGATTTGTAAAAACTCTTTGAACATATCTAAGGTAAGAGTCTTACCAAATCTGCGAGGTCTTGTAATAAGTAATACGGCGCTTTTATCCTTTAAAAAGACATCTTTTAAAGTAAAAGTTTTATCAACATAGTAGCTGTGCCCAGTTACTAATTTTGCGTATCCTTCTTCTCCAGATGCTGGAGTAAGTTTAAATATTGTAATTTAAAATGAGAGGATATGATAGTACAACACCTTCAAATTCAAGATATTTTAGGATCTTCAAATTTAACAATTTAAACGCATTTTAAGCCACTCCTTTTACCATTCAAAACTGAAAACTTAACTTAATTCCATCACAATTGATTCCAAAATTAAGAGAGGGTAAGTTATGGCAAGTAAGTTACTTTATGCTAAAAGCTTTGCAAGCACAGTTCTTTTAGTTACTGTGCTTGCATTAGCAGTAGGCTTTATAAAACCTGGCTTTACCAATGATAGCCAGGATAAAAGAATTACAATTGAAAACATCCCAACCTATAAGCTAGAACTTACTCGCTCTTCAGTCATGATCCAAAAGTCTTGGAATTACCTTTTATCAAAGATAAATTCGATAAGCTCCTCTAAACTAAGAGCTCAAGTGCTTAGCATGTACCAAAACACTGCACCAACCTTCATGGCTTTGTATCAAACAGATAAAAGTAAAAGAACAGTCTATGAAAAGCTTTTAAAAGCAGGCTTTATTGATGTAAGCACAGTTGATAAGGATAACCTATTCCCAGAGCTTAAAAAGTTAACGATTATCCCACAGCCCTTTTTTACAGCACCTGGTGGAAGTCTTAATGAGCACCACTATTATCCTGGTGGATTAGTAGTTAGTACTGCGATAAATGTTAAAGCTACTATAGCTGCTTTATATGCCTATAAGGATTTATACGATTATGTTGATCTTTATGATGAAGCGGTAGCAGGACAACTACTACAAGCTTGTGCCAAGCCTTTTGTGTATCAGTGGTATGACGATTTTGAAGTTACTGAGGATTATTTAATTGCAGGAGCTAAAGCTTCACAGGTTATAGGCCTTTCTGAATCCATCTTTAGAAATCTTCCTGTAAACGTAATCATAGCTCAAGCCTGCGCTGGACTCCCACTTCAATCTTCTTCTGATGAAAAGGCAATAGTAAAGGTTATTAAAGCTGCAGCTATTATTGCAGGTCGTGATCCTATCGCACTAGGTCTGTTATCCTTTGATGGTGAAAATCTACCTACACCACATCATCAGTCTTGGTATGTAGTAGGGCAGAGCAGTCATAACGAAGCTTTAGCTACTTATGCTCAAAAGCAGGCAATTGATGCTTTAAAAGAAGTCTTCATAAAAACTTATGGCATGAAGACTTCAGATCTTAAAGACAAAAAATTTCAAGCCTTTAAAAACTACATCGGCTCACAATATAGCTTCATGCGTATTCATTCAGTGATGACTAAATCAAAAGAGCCTCAAAAGGCAGTCTCAACACTTTGCTTGTCTTTAATTGATGTAGGCAAGTAAATGACAAATTGTAGTCTTACATTAAAAGTTAATCTACTTGTAAATAGGAGGTACTATGCTGTTAGTTTCGTCGTATTTTTCAAGGATTAAAGGCTATTTTCATAGAATAAAAGTTAAATCACAGACACTTGATAAGCTTAAGTATTTTGACTTAGCTGGTGGAGAGCAATTTGAAGATCCAGGCTTTACCTATCCTACCATTAGTCAATTGCAGGAAATTGAAGATGGGAATTATGATTTTGAGGTAAAAAGCTGCGTCAAGCTTATGGATAGTAAAACTCTGTCTAAAAAGGTTGCTAAGCTTCAAAGTGATATGGGATACCTAAAGCAACTGTACTTTAAAAAACAGTACTTAGAGCAGTTAAAAGAGAAATAAATGTCTTATATAAGCCTTGTGTGATAATTATTATCGCCAAAATTGATTGTCAAAAGATCATAAGTCCCGTAAAGTTAAATGACCAACATTAAAGGAGGCAACTTTATGGGAAATTTATCTAAACTTGCAACCGTGCTTATTGCAACCTGTGTTGCAACTGTAGCTTATGCAACACCTCAAGACTGTCCTAAGCTTCAGGATTGTCCTAAAGCAAATGCTGATAATACCTACTGTGTGCAACAGAACAAAGGTAAACATAATCGTGGACCAAAAGGTTTTAACACCACTCGTTTAACCACCATAAGTGATCTTAAAAAGACAGCAAAGGATGATGAAATCGTACGTCTTGAAGGCTCATTAGTAGAGCAATTAAAGCATGACAAGTATCTATTTAAAGATACTAATGGTGACACCATTAAGCTTGAGCTTGACGACGATAGAGATTGGTCTTTTATCGAAAAAGATATGCCACTTGAGATAGTAGCTAAGGTTGATAAAGAGCTAATGTCCTTTGAGCTTGAACTTATCAACGCAAGACCTAAATAACTCAATACCAAGTTAATTACCTAAGTACCTTGCAAACTGTATTTTGCAGGTGCTTTAATTTAAATTGTCTATCGTCACCGTTCATAAAACGCCCAGCTTCGACCACAAAACGCCCACCTTTAGTTCACAAAACGCCAAGCTTAAATTTTCTAAGCTGAAAGTTATAGAATCCAAACGATCTTAAAAGCACTTAAACTATAAAATTCTTCTCATCAATTTTTCAAAATCATCTCAAAATCCTCCAAAATACCCCAAAAAAACACCAAAAATTTGCAGGGGGCCTATCGCTATTTTTCAACTTTTTTAAAAAAATCACCTCTTATAAATCAATAAGTTAACTTTTTCATTTTAGTTAAGTCTCCCTTTTTGCCACTTAACTTAAGGGGGTCAAAAATTTGCATGGATAATACCTAGGCAATTTTAGGAGATTATTTATGAATAAATTTTTACTCTCAGCTGTTATTGCTAGTACCTTAATTACTAGCACCATAGTGGCTCGTTCTCAACCTTTGACAAATGTATCCGTAAGCTCTACGGACAATCTTGATGTCAATGCTTTGCATGAGGTAATTACACCTTATTTAGGTAAAGAGATTGATGTGCCTTTATTACAGGACTTGTTAAATGAGATCTCATACTTTTACCAAAACCAAGGTTATCTTGCAGCTCAAGCTTTCTTTCCTGAGCAGGAGAGTAGTGACGGACAATTACAAGTGATTGTAAGTGCAGCTAATCTTGGGGAAGTGCATATCAATAATCAATCAAAAACCGATGATGGAGTTATGTACACTCTTTTAGATGGAGTATTAAAAGAGCAGGGTAGAGTGATTGATACTAATGAGCTAAATGTTAACTTACTTAAGGCCCGTGATCTTAATGTCTTTGACATTAGTGGTCATTTTGAGCAGGTAGGTGCTGATGAAATTGATCTTACCTTAGATATCAGTGACAAAACTCCTTATGCCTACGATGTGTTTTATGACAACTACGGCACTAAAGGCTCAGGTAAGCACCGTTTTGTAGGTGTCTTTAATGCCATCAATTTATGGTCTTTAGCAGATAAAACTGCTTGTTATGCATCAACTACTAATGAAGGTCAAAACAATATCGGTGTAGATTTTAATTTACCTGTTAATACTAATCTTGATGTAGTAGGTGCAAGCCTTGCTTATGGTGATTACGATTTAGCTGATGAATATGATGAGCTTGATGCTAATGGTAAGCTCTTTGAGTTTAATGCTTATTACATAAGCCCTGTTTTTTACGATCTTAACCATAGTCTAAAGCTTGGACTAAGTCCTTACTTTAAGTATATGCAGGATAACATCGATGCTTTTGAGATTAAGCTGAAAAGAAAAAGTTATGGCCTTGCAACCACTTTGTATCATGGCTATAACACAGATGCTGTGAGCATGAAATCGTCATTTACAGCTAATGCTGGTGTATTTACCTCAGATGATGAGTACATGCTTTATGACAATGAGAAATATATCTTCTTACGCTTAGACAATCAGTTTATCTATCGTTTAAATGACGATTTTAGTCTCATCAATCAATTACAAGTTCAGTTTACTAACAATAGTCTAGATCCTTCTGACAAATTTGTCTTTGGTGGTGCATATGCTGTGAAAGCCTATCAAAGCAATCTTGCCTCCTCTGATTTAGGTATCTTTGACGACTTAAAACTTTTAATGCGCGTCAACACTTATAGCAACGTTTACACCAATTTCATGCAAGCTCATGGCAAGAATATTGATTCAAAAGCTGAATCTGTGTACGGAGTCGGTTTAGGTGGTAGTGCAACCTTTGGTGGTTTCTACTTAGATTGCTCTGTAAATGCAGCCATTGGTAAAAATAAGGAATTTGCTGAAGACGACGCTAAGTTCTTAATCAAGTTTGGTTACAGCAATATCTAATAAAACTTTAAACAAGGTATATGAAAGTTATGACAATTAAATTATTTGCAGCAGTTATTACAGCAATTTTTGGAGCAACTTGTGTTCATGCAAGTTCTGTATTACCAACAGGAGGCCTTGTATTACATGGCGGTGCTCAAATCTTTGAGAGTAATAATAATTCCATGTATATCTCCTCTAGTACTGATAAAAATGTTATTAGTTGGGAAACCTTTAACGTAGGTAAAAATTCAAGTGTGACTTTTGACAACAAGGCTTATCTAAATTTAGTTAGAGGATCAAAAGCCTCTGTAATTGAAGGCTCTATCTATACTAATACTGGTGGTAGATTTTATCTTGTAAATCCTAATGGTATTACGCTTGCTAATAATGCTTCTATTATTGCTGATAAAGTAGTGCTCTCCACCTCAAAAATCACCCCTGATAGGGTAAATGACTTTTTAGCAACTGGTGATTTAAAAGTTGCTAAAAAAGGTATGGGTAAAATTAAGCTTTTAGGTAGCATTAGTACTAAAAATCTTATGGTAGATGGCTCACAAGTTATCATTAAAGATATTGCTAATATTAAAAATGCCTATACCTCAACAGGTGGCGATCCTTTAATTAACACTGATACCTCCAGTATTGAAATTGCAAGCTCCACAAAACGCATTGATATTGGTGGTAACAAAGGAGTGGACTTTAAAAAGGACTATAACTTAACTGTAGCTGACGGTTTGGTTGATCAAACAGGAAAAATTGCTATCACTTCAAAAGATGAATTTATAGCTATTAAAAACAATATGGCAGGGGATTACTTTATCTGCGACGATATCAAGCTTGATACTATAACTGAGAGTATTGGTGGTCAAAACGCCTTTACAGGAAGTATTGATGGTGCCTTTAACAATCTTACTTTTAATTTAGATTCAACCACCTCAAATGGCTTTAACTTAGGCTTATTCTCAAAACTTGATAATGCTTTAATTGAGAATTTAAAGATTACAGATGCCAAAGTTTCTGTAAAAGATCCTACTGACAGAAGTAATGTCGGAGTACTAGCAGGCTCCATTAAAGATAGCGTACTTAAAAATGTACAGGTTGATAATGCAACTATTAGTTTTGACAAGCTTAATAATAAGCTTATCAATGTAGGTGCTATATCTGGTTTAGTTGAAGGTAATCAAACCACCCTTTCTAATGTAACCTCAGGGGTAAGTTCAAATACCGCTCAAGAATTTTTTACTAATAAAGCAAACTTAAATTATGGTGCGATGTTTGGTGAGGTAACAGCTTCCTTACAACAAAAGGGCTTGGTTGCAGTAAATATTGCTAAAGATGCCACAAATGATGTAAGTCATTTAAAAGCGATTGGTAAAAATCCTTTAAAACAAGAGCTTTTTGATGCCAAAGATTATAAAGACCATCCTGACTACTTTGAAATCAACAACCGCATAGAGCATAAAGGCTTTTATTGTCCCTTCTTTGTCGATACTGATAAGACTTTTATCTATGATAAAGATGTAAGTTATAACTACAATGAATTTATCAATAACGAGTACTTTAAGGCTCAGGATTATGTTGATATCAGCTTTGACTATACAGGCAATATGTCAGAGATTAACGATTATCATCACCACTATGAGAACAAGACTTTAGGACAGCAATTCTACTTTGTGCAAGGGGACAAAATAGCATCAGATCTTGTGCACACCATAAAAATTGAGGCAGAGAAGGTTGAGTTACCACCTGTAGTGATTAAAGATGCACCTAAAGCTTTAGATAACAAAATCAGTCTTAATGATACTGAAGCTATGTTTGCCTTTGATAGAAAAAAAGTGAACACCATTTTGTCCTTTACTAATGTACAGGTAGAGGAGAGTGATTTAATGCCACCTAAGTTGTTAGCTTCCTTATCCTTAGATGACAGTGATGAAAACAGCTTAGTTGCACAAAACCAAGTTCAAGACATGGAAAGTGATGAGCAATTCTCATAATAAAAATAATCTCCATTACTTTGTTAAAACTACATAAGGAGCAGGGGGAGCTTGTGCTCCCTCATTTTTAATAAAATTTGAAAGTGGTAGCGTAAAAACGCATTTTTACCTTATTTTGTGAATAAAATTGCACATGCTTAGTGCAGGATTTTGATTTTTTAGTGATCTAGCTTAAAATTGCCGCTTTGAAAAATTAGTGCAAGTTTTAAGCTAAATATAATAAGCGTAAATTTCTAAAATTAAGCTTAAAAAGGCTTAAAAATCAACTTGATAGAAGGTAAAGATAAATTATGAAAAAAAAACATTGCCTTTGGCAACTCAAATTTTTATAGGTCTAGTCCTAGGTATTATTGCAGGTTTAATCTGCATGGCCACTGACTGTGTACCTTTTGCAAATGAATACATTAAACCTTTTGGTACTATCTTTTTAAATTTAATTAAATTCATCGTAGTTCCAATTGTGCTTTCTACCATCATTGTAGGTATCATTTCTTTAAAAGATATCAAAACTGTTGGTGTAATTGGTATTAAGACCATTTGTTTCTATATTGCAACCACAGCCTTTGCAGTAACTGTAGGTTTGATTATCTCAAATCTATTTAAAGGCACTTATGGCGTACTACAGACCTCAGGTCTTGTATATCAAGCAAAAGAAGCTCCAAGCATTATGGACACCATTATTGCAATCTTCCCATCTAATGCCTTTACTCCATTACAGTCAGCAACCATGTTGCAGGTTATCGTCATCGCAATCTTCTTTGGCTTTGGTATTATCTTATCTAAAGAAAAAGGCAAACCAATGGCAAATGTAGTAGAGAGCTTTGCTGACGTTGCTATTCAAATTATGTCCTTTATCATCAAGCTATCTCCATATGGTGTATTCTGCTTGATTACCCCTGTAGTAGCCGAGAATGGTCCTAAGGTTTTAGGCTCTTTAGCTTTAGTAATTCTCTGTGCTTATATAGGTTACATTTTACATGCTGTAATTGTGTACTCCATTGCAGTAAAGACTATGGGTAAAATGTCTCCTCTTACCTTCTTTAAAGGTATGATGCCAGCTATTATCTTTGCTTTCTCCTCAGCATCAAGTGTAGGTACTATGCCCCTTAATATGGAATGCGCAAGAAAACTATCTGCTAAAAAGTCTGTAGTAAGCTTTATCATTCCTTTAGGTGCTACCATCAACATGGACGGTACTGCAATTTACCAAGGTGTTTGCTCTATCTTTATTGCTAGCTGCTTTGGTATTGATTTGACTATGTCACAGATGATTGTGATTGTGCTTACTGCAACACTAGCATCTATCGGTACTGCAGGTGTCCCTGGTGCAGGTATGATCATGCTTGCTATGGTTTTACAAAGTGTAGGTTTACCTGTTGAGGGTATCGCTTTAGTTGCAGGTATTGATAGAATCTTTGATATGGGTAGAACTGCTGTGAATATCACAGGTGATGCAGCTTGTGCTATCTGTGTAAGTAAGTCCATTGAGGAAAAACTTAAAGATTCTGAATTTGACAAAGAAGAAGCTTAATTAAAACTAAAGTTAGCTACTTGTAGTTAAGTAAAACTCCACCAAGCGTAAGTTTTGGTGGAGTTTTTGTTTATAGAAGGGATTCAGCTAAATTCTTGTGGAACTCAGACTTTAACTCAAAGGACGATTGAGTGTAGTTAATGATTTTAAAAAGTAAGGTTTCAAGCTCACTACCTTCAGAATAATCAGCTTTTGCAAAATACTTAATGCGGTGATCACGAATGAGCTCATGCACTCTTTCTTTATTTTGAATTACAGGATCATAAACACCTATAGCATGACCGTTTAAAGAGGTGGCAAGCTTCATACAAGGAATATCCGTTTGGCTATCTCCAATGTAGACAATATTCTCAAAAGGAATACGAATAGACTCTTTTGGATAATAACGGTTAACGTCATTGTCATTGACGTTTAAAGTGCCTTTGGAAATTCTAAATAAGAACTGAGTCTTATTAGTAAAATTGATGTTTTGAGCTGGCCATACCGCAACTCCATTTTTGTCATACAAAAAGGAGTTTGCATAAATTGCTTTAAACTCTTTAGCAATTTTAGTACCTTCAATCATTTCTTTTAAACCAGAGGAAATAATGTAGTGCTCAATGGTGACATTATGCTTACGGCCAAAGTCATTGATCCTGTCAAACCAGGTTTCAACACCTTTAAATAGTCTAACTTTTGAGCCAAATTCTTTTAATTTCTCTTTTTTAACTTGGAATTTTCCTTTAGCACCGTAAAGCATGAGGTACATATAAGACAAATTAGGATCCATTTGATTGTCTATTGCAAGTTTGGTTGCTAAATTCCAAAAGTCGTCAACATTCTCATTGATCTGTTGAATATAGCCTTGAGCTTGCATTTCAAAGGGGGAGAGAGTTCTATCAAAGTCATAGCAGATAGCTAGAATATTTTCTTTTTGATAATCCATAGTCATGTCCTTAGTTATACCTTTAAGGTACCACAACTACTGCCTTTTGTATAAAGCAAAATTTCAAATTTTAAGAGTGGCACAAATAATCTATTTGTGTGCTAATATCAGTGCATTAAATTTTTTGGGATGTACCGATTATGAGAATTGAGCATGTTGCTGTCTACGTACAGGATTTAGAGCAGGCAAAAGAGTTCTTTTGTAAATATTTTGGTTGCACCTGCAATGACTTGTACCACAACAAAGCCAAAGGTTTTAAGTCTTACTTTTTAAGCTTTGATACTGGTGCAAGACTTGAGATTATGCAAAAAGAGGATGTCAATTTACTAATTGATAATGACGATCACTTAGGTTTAGTACACCTTGCTATCAGTGTAGGTTCAAAAGAGAGAGTTGATGCTCTTACTAACACATTACGAAAAGATGGCTATGTTGTAAAAAGTGAGCCAAGAACCACAGGCGATGGCTATTATGAGAGTGTCGTTAAAGTACTTTCAAATATCCTAATTGAGATTACGATTTAAGGTGAAAAAATGAGTGTAACAGATGAAAAATCAATAAGCTATGATCCTATTAAAGCAGCGCCTTTTACTATGTCAGAGAAGGTTGCCTTTAACACAGCGGTTGTGTATATCACATTAGTATCTTCCTTTATCTTTGCTTTAATGATGAGTACTTACCCATCCTTTTTGTCGGCTTTTGTAGGCCTGCTTTGGGCAACTCCAGGTTTAATTGTCTTGTGGGGCTTTTACAGTGGCAGAGCAAAACAGAGAATAAGACGTTTACATACTAGTATCTTTATTGCTGAAGTTATATTTTTAGTTTTTGCAATTTATATGTGTACTGTAGCTTTAAAAGGTTTTGGCTCTAAAGGTCCTGATATGATAGCAGCGGTCATTGATATTGTAATGTACATCCTCTATGTACTTTCTTTAGAGGTGGGTATTTTTAGGCTCGTTAAAAAGCATGAGAAAGCTTACTATCTAGATCAGCTAAAAGGTTAATTTGTTAGTTTAATTGAAGCTAAAGCGAAAGCTTTAGCTTCAAGAATTGCTAAACCTTTATCGAACCTACAGAGGAGAGTAGTTTATTAAGTAGTCTTACAGACTGTGACACCTCCTCTTTTACAGCACCAACATCCTCACTAAATCCACAGATATTCTCATTGATAGAGCTTAGATTCTGACTTATCTCAAGAGTGGATTGATTCTGCTCAACGGTAGCTTTAGCAATTTGTGAGATCTCCTCATCTAAGGTTTTTACCCCATCAATGATAGAGTTTAAAAGAGAGTGTACAGCTTGTGCTTTAGTTGAAAGCTCTTGCATATGCTCTAAACTCTGTTGCATAGAGCCTTGCGCAAGATTGGCATCAGCTTGAATGCTACCTACCATATCTGCAATATCTTTAGTTGATTTAGTTGTACGAGAGGCTAGAGCGCGTACCTCATCTGCAACTACCGCAAAGCCTTTACCAGCATCCCCAGCTCTTGCTGCTTCAATTGCTGCATTTAAGGCAAGTAAATTAGTTTGAGCTGCAATCTCGTCAATGGTTTGTACAATAGCTCCGATGTTGTCAGCTTGCTTTACGAGGTTTGAAACAAGGCCTGCATCCTCCTCAGATTTTTTAACTTGCTCTAAAATGCCGTCAATAGTCTGTTGTATTGCATGTACACCAACTTGAGTGTCTTGATTGGTTTTATCAGCATTAGCGGCAGCTGTTTCACAGTTTTTAGCAATCTCATTGGTTAAATTCACCATTTGAGTTGCCGCATTAGCAATTACTGTGGAAGTACTCTGAGTATATACAGCTTTGTCGTTGATGTTTCCTGTAATAGTATCAATCTCATCAATTTTTTGAGTTGAGGTTTTAACGTCAGTTAGTATTTCTGAAACTAACTGATTTAAAGAAGTTCGCATCATCTCTAAAGACTCTAAAAGCTTTCCAAACTCGTCTCGTCTTTTGCTTTGCAAAACTTTAACGGTAGTGTCACCTTTGGCAATTTGGTAGGCAGTTTTAACTGCGATATCAAGTTTGTGCGTAATATAGCTTGATGTTTTATAAGCAATTAAAATGGCAATTACAAAGGCAATTAAGCAAATACTAGAGATTAGATAAATGTACAAGGTGCCTTGTACACCATTTACCACGGCTGTGGCGTGGTACAGGTGTGACATAAATAAATTCTTGGAGTTTTTGTCTAAAACTTCAACTAAAGGGTAAAGATCTTTCTCGTATATAGATGAGAGCGCGATAGGATCACCTTGTTTTAGGGATGGTAAGTAACGGTCTGTGACCACGCTTATAAGTGCAGTTGCTTTGTCGTTTAGAATCTTGGTGTACTTATTGTCACTATCAAGCTTTTTAAGTCCCTTTTTAAGATCGTCAACAGCGCGTGTAAGTCTTCCTTCAAGCTGTTTTTGTTTATTCTTATTTAAGCTTTGAGTTTGCAGAAGATAACTGTTTTTATTGATGTCAAAAATAGCTTGATTTAAGTTATAGGCAAAGGTGTACTTTAAATCTAAAGTTTTCTCAATCTCAATTACAGCACTGTTAGCATGGGTAATAAAGACAATAGCTAAAGCACTTATCACAGTGATAAAGATCACCATCAAAGAAAAAGCTTCCGTCATTTTTCTTTTGACGGAGGTTGCTTTCTTTTTCTTTACTTTGACAGTAGGGGAATTAGTAGTTGTAGTGTTTTTAAGTTTAGTCATAGCAATCAATAGCAGGTGTTAAATTTTGACAATTTACTGCTATTGTAGAAAGCGCAGGTTATGCTTTTTGACTGTTTGTGTTAAGACTTATAAAAGACAAGACACAAGATAGAGATTTAGGAGAGCAGGAAAAGTAAAGCTTGAAAGATTGGTTTAGAATTGATTTAGAAAAGAGCAAAGTAGCTAAAGGCTACTTTGCTCTGTAAGGTTGGGAACCTTAATTATTTGTTTTCAAGCGTAAAGGATGGGCTATCTTCTTTAGCATCAATTACCATACCGTCAAGCTCTTTAAACTCTTTGGTGGCATTCTTATCAAAACGCTCTAGTAAAGATTTTAGATTACCTTTACCTGATAACACTCTACCGTGTAAACCGTCAATTTCCTCACGAAGTTTAGTCTCATAAGAGTACATTTTTTCAAAAGAGTTAGTAATCACATCAAACTTATCATTGATTTGTTTTGCAATTCTAGCAAGTTCCCTCATGCGGTCGGATTGCTCTGCTAAGATCCACAAGTTAGATACTACTCTCAAAGCAGGTAGCATAGAGGATGGGGATACAAGATAAATACGGTTATTTGAAGCAGTATCATATAAAGTAGCATCATAGGCTAAAGCTTCTGTTAAAGCTGCATCAATTGGTACAAACATAAACACAAAAGAAGGGCTCTTTAAAGATAGATATGAGCTGTAGTCTTTTTTTATAAGCTCATTGATATGAGCTTTAATTGATGCTACATGCTCTTTTAAGAAGTTTTGCTTTTCAGCATCATCAGTTGCATTGATGTAGTTAGTGTAAGCTGTAAGGGAGCACTTAGCATCAATGATGAGACAATGATTCTGAGGTAATTTAATAATGGCATCAGGGCGTCCCATTTCACCTTGGGCTCTGTTACCAGCAACCTCACGCTCATACTCAATACCTTTAGTTAAACCTGAAGCATCTAACACTCTTTCAAGTTGTAACTCACCCCACATACCTTGAGATTTACCACCAGAGCGTAAAGCTTTAGTAAGATCCTCTGCTTGCTTTGATAGAGTAGTGTGAGACTCTTCAAGAGTCTTGATCTCCTTTAGCATCTGACCTTGTCTTTCAGCATTCTTTTCTTGATTGTCGTGAATAAGCTTTTTAAAGATCTCAAGCTCTTCTTTAAGAGGGGTTACCACATTAGTCATATGCTCTTTTGAAGCTTTGGTAAGATCCTCAGTACCAGTTTTAAGGAATTTATTGGCCATCACTTTTAATTGCTCTTCAAGCTTTTGCTGTGACTGATTAAATAATTCCTGTTGTTTTGCATAAAGCTCTTGCTGCGCATTAAGGTTTGCTTGATTTTCAGCATTCTGCGCATTTAAAGTAGTAATTTGCTTTTGAAATTCTGTAAGTTTCTCATTTGCAGAGGTAAGTTCCTGGTTAAGACGTTGATTGTCAAAAGATAAAGTGGATACGGAAGCGCTAAGCTTTACTTTCTCATTATTTAAACTATCAAGCTCTGATTGTAACTTAGCAATTTGTAAATTTGCTTTTTCAACGTTGTTTTTACACTCTTCAAGGTAAGCTTCATTTTTAATATGAGTTGCTTTCTCGTCATTTCTTTGTTTGCTTATTTGCAAAAGTCTTACTGCTAAAAAAATGACTAAACCAAGTAAAATTGCAAGTGAAATATATTGAGAGATCATGAAACTAACCTTAAAAAAGTAAACTAAATTCTTTATATTATAATAAGTTATGGCACAAAATACCCGCCACGACCGTCAGATCTTACATGACCATCAGGGGTAAAATATCCACCATTACCGTCAGATCTTATATGTCCGTCTGGGGTAAAGTATCCTCCATTACCATCAGATCTAATATGGCCATCTTCAGTGAAAAAGCCTCCTCGACCATCAGATCTTACATGTTCATCTGGCGTAAAGAATCCACCACGTCCATCTGATCTGATGTGACCTTGCTCTGTAAAGAAACCACCGTTACCATCAGAGCGCAGGTGATGAGCAGTCGCTGTTTGACTAATCAACAAAGCACTAAAGGCTGCTATTACTAGAACTGTCATTTTTCCAAGTGCCATAAAAACTCCTTACATTTGTGTATTCTATTATACAATAAAAGTACAAATAATATACATACCATATATATGTATAATATATCACTATTAGTTTGTAATTACAAAAGAACTTGTGTAAACAACAATGAACTAAAAATGAAGATGAAAAGGAGAGTAAAAGCTACTGACCTGTGCAAAATCCGCTTTTACGCTTGGGCGTTTAGCGCTTTTACCTGGGCATTATCTGATTTTACCTGGGCGTTTTTTGAACGAAAGGCAGTTTCAATACCTAAGGAGAGTGATCCTAAAATAAGGTAAGTAAGATAACTTTCCTTTACAAGAGTAAGACAGCTCAATTGATTTTGATTACGTAATTCAAATTAGCTCATTCATTTTTGAACATTGCTAAGTCTTTTATAAAAGTTGCTCAATAGATCTTAACTTGTGCTCAGCAAATTTAGAGAACAGCTAAACAGTTTTTGAAGGTAGTATTCTTAATAATAGCAGAGCTTATAAGTGTGCTCACAGCTCCTTTAGATCCTTGGTACTTGTTGCCTGGGGATGGTCTCATTAGTTTAAGTAAGGTAAGTGTATAACACAATATACATAAAGCTTATCTTAATTTTTGGTCTTTCACTTCCTCCCGCCCTCTAGCGTAATTATTTTGTTTCATGCCTTAAAGGTAGAGGTTTTTCTCTATCTTTCGTTGTTCATTATCGTTTACAGTTATAGCTTGATCTATTTTGGAGTAGGTTTAGAGGCTTTTTGTTTTTGGATCTAAGTGTTTAATAAATTATGCTTGAAAGCTTTGAATAAACTGATCTTAAAAATAGGAAAGTCTATCCTTAAAGTTGCCTTGCAATTTTGTAATTTGATATTTACAAATATCGTGTAGATCTTTATAATAAGCAGGTCTTTTGCCGAAGTGGCGGAATTGGTAGACGCAGCGGATTCAAAATCCGCCGCTAGTGATAGTGTGAGGGTTCGAGTCCCTCCTTCGGCACCATTCCTCAAGAAAATCTCAAGTCCAATTTTTTATCTCCGAATCGAATAGCGTGAAAAAATTCGCTATTAACAGTAGATCTGTGCATTTTAAATGCGAGTTAAAGTTTTTTAACTTATTGATTTAATGTACTTTTACTCTTATACTAAAGTCAGTAGCGCCCTTCTGCGCTTCCTACTTGTAAGTAGTATAGCGGACCAGTGAAGGGACTTTTTTATACGTCATTTGCCATCAAATCTAGTTATTTTTTACCATCCTTTCTTGATAAAATCTTCACTAAGATCTTTTCCTTAACACAACAAGTTGTAGCTATGAGCGTAAATTTTAAAAAGCTAATTGAGAAGTATGTCCTACCAGTATCAATGGTGGTAGGCTTTTTAGTGTTTTTGCTATTTGAGAATGTATCTGTGTTAGAGCAGTACAGAAGATCAATTTCAAACTTTGTAAATCCTATAATTCCAGCTTGTGTCTGTGTAATGCTGTATTCAGCCTTTTGTAAAGTACAGCTTGAAAAGATGAAACCAAGAAAGTGGCATTTTTATCTATTGATATCACAGCTAGTGCTATCTTTAGCATTGGTTGGAATTATTACTTACTTTAAAGACTTTACCTACAAAGAGGCTTTAATAGGTGCTTTAGTTTGTGTGGTAGGTCCTACAGCAGCCTCTGCTGGTGTCGTTGCAAGCAAATTAGGAGGTGAGGAATCTACCATCAGTGGTTTTATGATTGTCTCTAATGCCATGTGTGCTGTTACCATCCCACTTTTGCTTCCTTTAGTAAATGGTAGAGGAGAAAGTCACTTCTTTTTAGAGTTTTTAAACATTCTAAGAATGGTATTTCCTATTATCATAGTGCCATTTGTGCTTGCGCAGCTTACCAAGCTTTACTTTAAAAGACTACATCATTTCATGCTTACAAAGTTTAAAGATTTAGCTTTTTATGTGTGGTCAGCTTCCTTAGTTTTAATTACTGCAAGAGCCTGCTCTAATGCCTATCATGCTAATTTAACTTTAATCAGTGCCTTAGCATTACTTACAGCAGCTGTAGCTGTCTGTATAGTGCACTTTGGTTTAGGTAGAGTTGTAGGATCTTTCTTTAATGAGAAGGTTAACGCAGGACAAGCCTTTGGTCAGCGCAACATGATCTTTTGTATCTATGTAGCTTTGACCTACACTGATCCTATCTCCTCAATTGTGGCAACCTTGCACATGCTAGTGCAGAATTTTTACAACTCTTATCAAATCATCGAGTACAAGAAATAATACCCATATCAAACAATTGTAGTCGGCAAAAGTCTATGATATTACTAGGAAAATGAACGATTAAGATTGTATGGATTTGGTGTGTCATGAAAATTAAAGCCTTGTTTAAAGCAACCTGTAGCGCAGCTACAGTGTTAGCTTTATTATCCTCCCCCGTATGGGCGCGTGATTTCTCAAAATTAGTTATCTTACATACTAATGATACCCACGGTTATGTTGAAGCTGATGCGCAAAGTTGTGGCCTTAGTGTGTTACCTGCTATTAAAAAGAAATATGAGGATAAAGGCTATCAAGTCCTCCTGTTAGATGCGGGAGACGCTACTCAGGACAATCAGCTTGCAAACTTTTCTAAAGGCGAATTTATTATCAAGCTTTTCAATGAGCTTGGCTATGATGCCATGACCATTGGTAACCACGAGTTTGATTTTGGTAAAAAAGTTCTACAACACAATATTGCTACAGCAAAATTCCCAATTATCTCAAGCAATATCATTGAGAACTCAAAACTTTTATTATTTGCAAAGCCATATACCATTATTGAAAAGGGTAGCCATAAAATCGGCATTATAGGCTTTACTACCGCTGAAACTAGAACCACCACTCTTGCTAAAAACATCGAGGATCTAACCTTTTTACGCCAAGATCAATTAGTCGAGAATACTCAAAAACTTATTAACCAACTCAAGACTGAAGGTTGTGACTTAATTATTGGTTTAGGCCATTTAGGTAATGACATTAAAAATGAAGGCTTTAGATCAACAGATTTACTTGAGAATGTACAGGGGATAGACATTTTTATCGATGGTCATGATCACGATACTAACAATCAAGAAATCGGCCGTACTTTGCTTGTAGAAACAGGTGATCACAGTAAAAATATCGGACTTATTCATTATGAGAAAGGGCATTTTGTAGGTGATTTACTGGAAGTAAATCAATGTCAAACTTACGCAAAAGATGGGAAGATTGAAACTTTAATAAAAGCTGAAAAGGATAAGATTGAATCAAAGCTTAATAAAGTAATTGCCACCACCGCTTTTGAGATTGACGGCACTCGTGAGCCTGGCAACAGAACTTATGAGACTAACGCAGGCGATCTAATTACTGATGCGATGCTTTGGAAGGCTAATGAGAAATTAAAAAAGCAAGGATTAAAAGCTGATTTAGCTTTGGTAAATGGTGGTAGTATCCGCGCAAGTTTAAAAAAGGGTAAGATCACTAATAGCCATATTAAAGCCATGTTACCTTATGAGAATGACTTATATATGGTAACTGTAAGTGGTAAGACTTTACTTGAGATCTTAGAGTGCTCAACTTCAATTCTTCCAAGACCTATAGCAGGTTTTCCTCAAGCATCAAACATCAATTATAGTGTAAACACTAAAGTGCCTTATGAAAGCGCTGGTAACTACAAGAACTCTAATTACAAAAAGCCTAAAAACTTAGGTGCAAGAGTTTCTATTGGTAGCATCAATGGTAAGCCATTTAACCTAAAGCATAACTACAACCTTGTAGTAACGAAGTTTATCTTAACAGGTGGCGACTCTTACGATGCTTTAAAAGATCCTAAAAACATTATTAAACAAGTAGATCTAAAAGCTGAGATTTCTGAGACACTTATTGAGTATTTGCAAAATAGACATCACGGTCTAGTACCATTGCAGTACGAGCACAGCCAAAACCGCATTAAGATTTATTAAGAAAAAAGGTGACCAGGCGTCACCTTTTAACTAAACAGTTCCTTTCTTAAGCTGTGATTAAATCATAGCCTACCTTGATAATAAAGATAGCTAATACACCTATCATAATCTTTTTAGTACCAATAGCACCTTTCTTCTCAAAATAGGTAGCACCAAGATAGTTACCTAAGATACTAAATAAACCTGCAATCAAACCTAATTGTAGTAAGACAGCATCGTTCATGATAAAGACAAATACTGCTGCAATATTGGTAGTTAGGTTAACAGCTTTTGTAAGACCGTTAGCATTTTGAATAGAGCAGTTAGCAAAAGCACAGAAACCTAAGATTAAAAAAGTTCCGGTACCAGGACCATAAATACCGTCATATACACCGATTACAAAAGCAACTAAAGCACAGAGGATTACTACTTTAAGCTCGTTTTGCTCTTTTTCTTGGGTTTGCCCAAAGTTACGTTTTCTAACTAAATAAAAAGCTGTAGCAGGCAAGACAAAGAGCATAATAATTTTAAAAATCTGATCTGGAATTAAAAGCGCTATCTTTGCACCGATTGAAGAACCTACAAAGGCAAAAATGATAGCTAAGCTTGCTCTTTTAAAGTTGATATAGCCAAGTTTTGCATAACGATAAGTAGTAAGAGAGGTTCCCATCATGGCACTTAATTTATTAGTACCTAAGGCTAAATGTGAAGGTAGCCCTGAAATAAAGTAAGCAGGAAGGGAAATTAGTCCACCACCACCTGCGATGGCATCCACAAACCCTGATAAGAATACTAAAGGACAAACAATTAAGTAGGTATAAATATCGATGCTCATAGGTTAATTCCTTTTTTAAGTAAGCACATTCTAAGACAGGTATTTTTAAAGTCAATTTATTTGTTTTTACAATTCTTAAATAAAGCTTAAACGGCATTTAAATGGGATTTAACAATGAATGATTAGTATGCAAAAGTGGCAAGACAGAAAAATTTTGGAGAAAAGTTATGAAAAAAATAACTGTATTAGCTTTTTTAATTCTAATTTCCCCTTTGCTATTTATTCATTCAGCTTTTTCTTACCATGTAAGTTTATTGATGCCAAATCAGGATGAGGACAGATGGTACGACGAGGGTAAAAAGTTACAACAACTTTTTTACGAGAATGAGTTTGACGTAGATTTGTTTTACGCAGGTGAGGCTGATGCAAAGCTTCAGGATAAACAGGTACGTCGTGTAGTAGATGCTGGTACTGATTTAATTATCATCGGACCTGCTGATAGCAATAAGCTTGCTAGTGCCATCGATTATGCACATAAAAACGGCGTTAAAGTTGTAAGTTATGACCTTTTAGTCTTGAATACACCTAACATTGATTATTATGTAACCTACAACAATAAAAGAATTGGTGCACTTCAAGCTAAGTATTTAGTTGAAGCTTTAAATCTTGAGAGTGGAGCTACTAAAACTATTGAGTTTTTCCACGGCTCACAAGAGGACAACAACTCAAGATACTACTATAAAGGTGCTATGGAAGTATTACAGCCTTACATCAATAACGGCACTTTACTTGTAAGATCAGGTGAGATTAAGCCTGACGATATCAGTGTTGATTCATGGCATAAAGACTCTGCGCTAAAGCGTATGGAGCACATTATGAATAAGGCAGGATACGGTCCTGGTGACAATCGTTTAGATGCAGTGTTATCTCCTACTGACACTATTTCTAAAGCTGTAATTCAAGTTTTAAAACAGCATGGCTATTGTGATGAGAATATGCCTGTAATTACAGGTCAAGACGGTAGACTTGATGCTTTAACAGCTATCAAATCTCGTGAGCAGGCTATGACCATCTATAAAGAAAAAGAGAGATTGTGCTATGAAGCTTTATATATTGCTCAATGTTTAAAGAACAATCAATACGTAAAATACAACGATGCTGTAACTTACCACAATGGTATTAGAGCTTTAGATTCTTTAGTAATTGAGCCAGCTTCTGTGGTGGACAGATACAATGTATCCTCCTTTATGATGGTAAGACAATTATTTGGTAATCAGTTTGCAAGCTTGTAATTTTAGTTAAAAAAAAGCCTAGCAAAATTGCTAGGCTAAACATATGAACGATTAGCTTAAATCTCAGTAAAAACTAATAAAACTTGTATCTAATGGTTTTCTCAAGTGGGTGTTCTGGAGTAACCATTGGATTTACATCCTTAAATTGCTCTAAGTGAGGGCAATCTGGGTAGAATTCTGGCTCAATGCATACGGCGCATTGATCTTGGTATTCCAACCCGTCATCACGGGCGATGATGTTGTTATCGCCTTGATGTACATAGTTACCGGTATACATTTGGAAAGCAGGGTAATCTGTGTAAACTTCCATAGAAAGTTTCTTATCGTCAGAGGTTACCTTAATAAATGCTTTATTTAAGTCGCCCTTAATTAAGAAAGGATGATCATAGCCTAAAGCTGCTTCCATCTGAGGATCACGTCTAAAGTCACGGGCTAGAGTCTTTTCTTGTCTAAAGTCAAAAGCACCGCCGTCAACCTTGCGTTTCTCTCCAGTTGGAATTGAATCTTTATCAAGTGGTAAATAGTAGTCACTGTCAATTTGTACACTGTGATTTAGTACAGAGCTATTTTTACCATTTAAATTAAAGTAGGCGTGGTTAGTGATACATGCATAAGTCTTTTGATCACACTTACCTACATAAGAAATAACCAACTCATTGTCCTCAGTTACGGTGTAAACCACAGTTAAATCAAAATTACCTGGGAAACCCATATCCTTGTCAGGGGAGTGCAAAGTGTATGTTAAGGAGTTATCTGACTTGTCTACAAGTTTAAAACGTCTTTTATCAAAGCCGTCTACACCACCATGAAGACAATGAGTTGATCCTGAGTTTAATACGTATGTCGTTTTGTCGATTGTAAATTGGGAGTTTGCAATACGATTTGCAAATCTTCCGATGGTTGCATTAAAGAAACAAGCCTGGGTATACCAATCTTTTGGATCTTTTAGACCTAAAACTACCTCACGGTTGCTATCACCTTTAACTGGTACGTTAAGGGAAATGATAGTAGCACCCCAATCCATAATAGTAACACTCATGCCGTTGGCATTTTTAATGGTTTCAAGTTTTGGATTCTGACTGTAGTTTTCGTTCATAAAATTATTCCTCTAGATGGTATGACCTGTCTTATTTAGTTCTTACGAACAAGTTAAATAAAATTGAATTATCAGTCATACATCGTTACCTCATGTTTATGTTTTTTACATTTTTATTATAGCATAGATTTATGAAAGCGTTTACATATTCTGTGATCTATTACAAAATTTTGATCAAAATTTTAACCGAAAACGTTTTAGTTTTGCAAGTGTAACTTTTAAAAATTGCCAACAAATATTGAAAACTATAGGTTAATACCAAGATATATAAGCAATTTTAAAATAATAATGCAATCAGTGCAAAATAAAATAAACCGATTGCAAATTGCATTTGATTTTTTGTAATTACTAAGAGACTTGTCCTTTTTAAGTTAAATTTTCAAAAGAAAATTAAGTTAGGTCAAAATGAAAATTAAAACTTTAAGTTTTTTGAAATACTGAGGCGTTAATACTGTCCTTTAATTTAGTTGATACTTTATAATAAGGCTTAAGTTAAGGTGGTTTAAAGCTAAACCAAAGGAGAATACATGAAAGACTTTTTACAGATTAGTAAAGAGCGTTATACCACTAAACACTATGACGCTACTAAAAAGATTAGTGATAAAGATTTTGAAACATTACTAGAGTTTTTGCGTTTAGCCCCTTCTGCTGTAAACGTACAGCCTTGGTATTTCTATACAGGATCAACTCAAAAAGCTAAGGATTTTATCTTACCTTGTATTCCTGATTTTAATATCCCAAGAGTAGAGGAGAGTTCTCACTTTGTAGTAATTTGTGCAAGAACAGAGCTTAATGAGGATTTTTTAAATTCTCTAACGGTAAAAGAAGAGAAAGATGGTCGTTTCCCATCTGAAAAGATTAAAGAAGCTATAGACTCTCACCGCAAGAGCTTTTCTAATATGCACAAAGACTTAGGGGATCTTAAAGAGTGGACAGCTAAGCAAGCTTATATTGCTATGACCGCTTTATTGTATGGTGCAGCATCCATGGGTATTGATTCAACTCCAATTGAGGGTATGGATTTTGATAAAGCAGATGAGCTTTTAGGCCTTAAAGGCAAAGGCTTAAAAACTGTAGCTATGGTAACCTTAGGCTACAGATCACAAGACGATTCTAATTCAACTAGACCTAAGTCTAGACTTTCAAAAGCACAAGTTTTTAGTTCCTTAGATTAAAAGAGAAAAGTAAATATGTTTGAATACGAAACCACAGGCACTTGTTGCAAAAAGATTGGCGTAAAACTAAACGGTAAGATCATCGAGGATGTGTCCTTTGAAGGTGGTTGCCATGGTAATTTAAAGGCCATTAGAACTTTAATTTTAGGCCACAATATTGATGAGATCATCTCTTTACTTCGTGGTAACACATGTAAAACTAAGAACACCTCTTGTGCCGATCAATTAACTTATGCACTAGAAGCTGCTTACAAAGAGCAAAACTAGTACTAAGCTCCAAATAAAAAAGGATGCGTAAGCATCCTTTTTAGATTTAATCCTTTAACTTTAACCTTATACAGTACCGTGGGCTCTCCATGGTGCCATATTCTTCTCGTAATTACTAATATCCTCTTGATGTTGTAAGGTTAGTGAAATTGCATCTAAACCTTCTAACATGCAGTGACGACGGAAAGGATCTAAGTCAAACTTAAAGTGTAGAGAATCTACATCTACAGTCATGTTCTCTAAAGAGATAGTAATTTGAGTACCAGGCTTTGCAGTTAGCACTTTAAAGATCTCATCTACTTCATCTGCAGTCAACTTTACAGGTAATAGACCATTACCTAGAGAGTTGTTGTAGAAGATATCTGCAAAGGATGGAGCAATAATTGCTCTAAAGCCATAACCCATTAAAGCCCAAGGTGCGTGCTCACGTGAAGATCCGTTACCAAAGTTGTCACGGGCAACAAGGATAGTAGCACCCTTGTACTCTGGCTTATTTAAGTTGAACTCTGGGTTATCTTTAGTTTCAGCATCATCTAAATAACGCCAATCGTGGAATAAATGTTTGCCAAAACCATTTCTGTCTACAGCTAATAAAAACTGCTTTGGAATAATCTGATCAGTATCGATGTTAGCTGAATCTAGTGGCACTGCAACACCAGTATGAACGGTAAACTTTTGCATGCTTATTTATTCTCCAAAAAATCTTGAACGTTAGCTAGGCTTCCTTTAATTGCACAAACTGCAGCGGTTGCAGGACTCATTAAGTGAGTGCGAGAGCCTTTACCTTGACGACCAACGAAGTTACGGTTAGAGGTTGAAGCTACACGAATGCCCTCAGGTGCTTTATCGTCATTCATAGCAAGACACATTGAGCAACCTGGTTGTCTCCATTCAAAACCAGCCTCTGTAAAGATCTTATCAAGACCTTCAGCCTCAGCTTGCTTTTTAACCCAGCCAGAGCCTGGAACTGCAATTGCAAGTTTGATGTTTTTGGCAATCTTATGACCTTTTAGAACTTTAGCTGCAGCTCTAAAGTCTTCGATACGACCGTTAGTGCAAGAGCCAATGAAGACGTAATCTACAGGAGTACCAATTAGAGGAGTACCTGCTTTTAAGTCCATATACTCTAAAGCATCCTTGCAGGATTTTGCGATGATAGGATCACTAAAATCTGATGGGGATGGAACCTTATCAGTAATAGCACAACCTTGACCTGGGTTAGTACCCCAAGTTACAAATGGAACTAACGCACCTGCATCGATAGTTACTACCTTATCAAATACAGCATCAGGATCTGATTTTAGAGTCTTCCAGTATTCAACTGCCTTATCAAACTCCTCACCTTTTGGTGCAAAGTCTCTACCCTTGATGTAATCAAAGGTGGTTTGATCAGGAGCTACCATACCAACCTTAGCACCAAACTCAATAGCCATGTTGCTTAAGGTCATTCTGCCTTCCATAGACATTTCTTCAATAGCTTGTCCACAGAATTCAACAGCGTAGCCGGTGCCACCTGCGGTAGTTAATTTAGCGATGATAGCTAGGATTAAGTCTTTTGGATATACACCTTCTTTTAGAGAGCCTGTGCACTCAATCTTCATGGTCTTTAAACGACCTTGTTTTAAAGTTTGAGTTGCCATTACGTGCTCAACTTCTGAGGTACCAATACCAAAAGCAAGTGCACCAAAAGCACCGTGAGTTGCTGTATGAGAGTCACCACAAACTAAGGTAGTGCCAGGTAGTGTAAAGCCAGTTTGAGGACCTACTACGTGTACGATACCCTGATTTAGTTCACCAAAACCAAAGAACTTAACGCCAAACTTTTTAGTGTTAGACATTAAAGCTTTGATTTGCTCTTGAGCCATAGGGGAGCAAGCTTCAATAGTTTGCTCTTTAGTGGAAATATCATGATCCATAGTAGCAAGATGCAGATCAGGTCGTCTTAACTTACGACCAGCTGCTTCAATGCCAGCAAAAGCCTGAGGTGAGGTTACCTCATGCACTAGTTGTCTGTCGATATATAGAGTTGGCAATTCGCCTTCTTGCTCAAATACAATGTGGCTATCGTAGACTTTTTGATATAAAGTTTTACCCATTTTTTAAACCTATTGAGTGTCCATTAAGCATTGATATAGGAAGTTATTTTATCGCCCATCTCAGATGTTGATAGAGCAGGACGTGGTGAAGCACCGCTTTCCATTAGATCAGAGGTTAAGTAACCGTCTTTTAGTACCTTTGCTACAGCATCTTCAATGCACTTAGCAGCCTCATGCTCTTTTAGAGAGTAGCGTAACATTAAAGCAGCTGATAGAATTTGTGCAATTGGGTTAGCAATGTTTTGACCTGCGATATCAGGAGCTGAACCACCTGCTGGCTCATATAGACCAAAGCCACCTTCACCAAGGGATGCTGATGGTAACATACCCATTGAGCCTGTGATCATAGCGCATTCATCAGATAGAATATCACCAAACATATTTGAGCAGAGCATGATGTCAAATTGAGCTGGGTTCTTAACTAACTGCATAGTAGCGTTATCAACATAGATGTGCTCAAGCTCAACCTGTGGGTAATCTTTAGCAACTTCAGTTACCACCTCACGCCATAAAACAGAGCTTTGTAGTACGTTTGACTTATCTACAGAGGTTACTTTCTTGTTGCGAAGCATAGCTGCTTCAAAAGCAATCTTAGCAATACGCTCAATCTCATAGCGGTGATAAATCTCAGTGTCAAAAGCTTTTTCTTCAGGGCCTGTACCTTCACGGCCTTTAGGCTGACCAAAGTAGATACCACCTGTTAACTCACGTACGCAAAGCATATCAAAACCACGCATAGCAATATCTGCTCTAAGTGGAGATAGTGCGCCTAAGCCTTGGTAAATCTTAGCTGGTCTAAAGTTACAGAATAAGCCAAACTCTTTACGAAGTGGTAGTAAAGCACCAGCTTCAGGACGATTCTTAGTTGGTAAGTGATTCCACTTTGGACCACCTACAGAGCCAAATAAAATTGCATCGGCCCACTTACAAGCAGCCATTGTTTCATCAGGTAGTGGAGTACCACAAGCATCAATTGCACAACCACCTACTAGCTCTTTTTTGTACTCTAAGGTAAAGCCAAACTTTTTCTGAACAGCTTCAAGAACTTTTAAAGCCTCATTCATTACCTCAGGACCGATACCGTCACCAGCTAGAACAGCAATCTTGTAATTCTTTGACATCTTAAGCATTCTCCTTTTCTTGCTTTTCGTTTTCGATGATTTGTGCTCTGTAAATACTGTTGCAAGCAGAAATTAGAGCTAAAGCTGAGGACTCAATCACGTCTGTAGACAAGCCCTTACCGTGGTAGTGTCTGTCTTCATAAATTACATCTACGTCTACCTGACCTTGAGCATTCATGCCAGAGCCTTTAGCTGCAATTACGAAGTTGTCTAACTTAATCTTAAAGCCAGTTAAACGGCAGATACAGTTGAATACTGCATCCACAGGACCATTACCAGTACCAGATTCAGTTCTAGTTCTCTTACCAATCTTTAATCTAACAGTTGCGGTAGGAATTACATTCTTGCCACCTGCTAGTACCATTAGATTATCTAATTCAAATTGTGAATCTTCTTCTTGCTCATGAGATAAGAACAATAGGGCCTCAAGATCATAATCAAAGACTTGACCTTTCTTATCAGCAAGCTTTAAGAAACGCTTGTATAGATCGTCTAGATCATAAGAGCCTTCTTTATAACCTAGCTTTTCTAGTACAGCTTTAATCATATGACGACCAGAACGAGCTGTCATATGCATGTTGTTCTCCTTAAAGCCTACGCTTTGAGGAGTTAGAATTTCATAAGTGCTCTTGTTCTTTAAAACACCGTCTTGGTGAATACCAGAGCTGTGAGCAAAAGCATTTGAACCTACAATAGCCTTGTGAGATGGTACAGGCTCATTAGTAATACCAGATACTACCTGACTTGCTCTTGCAATATTCTCAGAAACGATATTGGTATATACGCCCTTCATATATTCTTGACGAAGTTTCATAGACATTACAACTTCTTCAAGTGAGGTGTTACCAGCTCTTTCACCTAGACCATTTACGGTACATTCAATCTGACGAGCACCTTCCATTACAGCAGATAGAGAATTTGCTGTAGCCATGCCTAAATCGTTATGGCAGTGTACAGAGATAATTGCTTTATCAATATTAGGTACACGGTTATATAAAGTCTTGATGATGCCACCAAATTCATAAGGTAGAGTGTAACCTACGGTATCTGGAATATTAACTGTGGTAGCACCTGCTGCAATAGCACTTTCTACCATACGGCAAAGATGATCAATTGGAGTACGACCAGCATCTTCACAAGAGAACTCTACATCGTCAGTGTAGTTACGAGCACGCTTTACAGCATGTACAGCCATCTCTACGATATCATCAAAGCTCTTTTTGAGCTTATCGTGTACGTGAATATCAGAGGTTGCAATAAAGGTATGAATACGATAGTGATCAATACCTTTAAAGGCTTCATAACAAGCATCGATATCTTTATCTAGAGCTCTTGATAGACCGCAAGCTGTGGAGGTCTTTAAAGCCTGTGCAATTTCACGAACTGACTGAAGATCGCCTGGAGATGAAATTGGGAAACCAGCTTCAATAACATCTACACCTAATTGCTCTAAAGTTAGCGCAATCTGAAGTTTTTGTTTTGCTGAAAGGGATTGTTGAAGTGCCTGTTCGCCATCACGAAGAGTTGTATCGAAAATGATGACGCGATTTTTATCTACTGTAGCCATTTTTTTTAACTTTACCTAACCACAAATAATTAGACAATTTTTGTAAACAATGGAGACATCATATCACTTAGTTTTTGCAATTCAATCAGTATTTACAAAATTATCAAATAAAATTTATTAACTAATTGATTTGTAAATAAATGAATTTTCAAAAAGTAATCTTTTTGTAATACACAATCGGTTTAATTCTTTTGCAAAAACTATAAGTTTTGCAAAAGAATGGTTTTGCAAAAACAGTAAGTTTTACAAAGCAAAAAAATCGCTTCTGAAAATTCTTTTTAAAACAATTGCAAACTAGATCACATAATTGTATAATTCCACGTCATTTTTTGAGGCGTGTCTTTTTAGGTTGAGCCGCGGGTTTTGGCTCATGAGCGTGTGTCTGTATTTAATTAAATAAAAACGCATTTCTTTATTTACGTTCTATAGATCATGTAGGGACGCTCCTCTTTGTATTTTTGGAGCAATAATGTCAGATATTAAAGATATCACTACCACCACAGGCGGTGACGAGAGTTTATTAGTTGCACAAGCAGAGAACTGCGATGCTGAAAAAATCGTTACTTTTGACGATTTAGGCTTATCTAAAGATGTTTTAAAAGCTGTGCACGATTTAGGTTTTGAATCTCCAACACCTATTCAAGAGCGTTCTATTCCCGTAGTACTAGAAGGTCGTGACATGATTGGTCAGGCTCAAACTGGTACTGGTAAAACTGCTGCTTTCTCTTTACCTATTCTTTCAAGAATTGATTGTAAGAAAACTTATATTCAAGCTTTAATCTTAGAGCCTACCCGTGAATTAGCTATTCAAAGTGCTGAGGCTTGTCAGAATTTTTCAAAATATTTAAAGAACTTTAGAGTAGCCCCAATCTATGGTGGCGCATCCTACGACAATCAAATCCGTACCTTAAAGCACGGTGCTCAGATTGTGGTTGCAACTCCAGGTCGTTTAATTGATTTAATCGAACGTGGTAAGGTGGATTTGTCACAACTTACTCACATGGTTATCGATGAAGCAGACGAAATGCTACGCATGGGCTTTATTGACGATGTAGATTGGATTTTAAGCAATACTCCTGATTCTCGTCAGACAGCTTTATTCTCTGCAACTATGCCTCCTGTAATTGCAAGAATTGCAAAACAGCATCTAAAAGATCCTGTAGATGTAAGAATTGAGTCTAAGACTACCACAGCAACTACAGTGCATCAGCGTTACTGGATTGCGTCAGGTGCTCATAAGATTGATGCTATGACTCGTATCTTAGAAGTTGAAAACTACGATGCAGTTATCGTATTTGTGAGAACTAAGACTGATGCTGAGGATGTATCTAACA
Organism: uncultured Succinivibrio sp.; assembly: GCA_902785325.1. Lineage (GTDB taxonomy): Bacteria > Pseudomonadota > Gammaproteobacteria > Enterobacterales > Succinivibrionaceae > Succinivibrio. The sequence goes on from CACZXZ010000001.1 coordinate 29,296, forward strand.
AGCTTATGGCTCGTGGTCTTGCTTGTGCAGCCTTGCACGGTGATATTCCACAACGTCAACGTGAAAAGATCATTGAGCGTTTAAAGAATGGTCAATTAGATATCATCATTGCAACTGATGTGGCAGCTCGTGGTCTTGATGTAGACAGAATTACTCACGTTTTCAACTACGACATCCCATATGATGCTGAGTCTTATGTTCACCGTATTGGTAGAACCGGTCGTGCAGGTCGCACCGGTGAAGCAATTCTTTTCGTTTCTCCACGTGAAAGACGTGCTTTACGTTTAATTGAAAGAGTAACCGGTCAAAGAATTGAGCCTATGCAGATGCCATCTGTTGCAGATGTAAACAAGGCTCGTTTAGAGAACTTCAAAAACCAAGTTTTAGCAACCATAGAAGAAGGTGGTCTTGAGACTTTTGAAGAGGTTATCTCTGAGATCTTAGCTGACGACTCTATCGAAGTTGAGACCTTATGCGCAGCTTTAGCAAAGATGGTTCAAAAGGATGGTACTTTACTCCTTGACGAATCCAAGCCAGAGCCTCGTATGAGAACCTTTGATGATGACAATCGTGGTAATGGTCGTGAAGGTCGTGAAAGAAAACCTTTCCCTGAGGCAAAGGCTGCTCCTCTACGTGAGTTCCCTGATATGCCAATGGTACGCTTTAGAGTAGCTGTAGGTCGCAAGGACGGTGTAAAACCAGGTCAAATCGTAGGCGCTATTGCTAATGAAGGTAACATTGAGTCTAAGTATATCGGTGAGATCTCTATTTTTGATACCTTCACCACTGTTGATTTACCTGATGGTATGCCAAAAGAGACCATGCACATCTTATCTGATGCAAGAGTATGTGGTCGTGCTTTAGATCTTCGTGTATATACTCAAGAGCCTCCACGTGGTCGTGGTAGAGGTGATAGAGATAACAGAAGCTTTGATAAGCGCTCAAGATCAAATCGTGAATTTGACCGCCAAGGCCCACACTCTGGTAAAGACTTTAAGAAGTTTGAAGGTCAAGAGCGTCGTGGAAACGGTCGTAAGAAGCTTGATTTCAACTCTTTTGACAAAGGCTCACGTCGAGGCTCAAAAGGTGGCTACAAAAGCTCCTTCTCAGGTCGTCGTGAAGGCTTTTAATTAAGGAATTTTTTCTTCAAAACTATATTACAAAGGAGGCTTTACCTCCTTTGCTTTTAGTGACTTACAAATTGTCAAATTTGTCTCTTAAAGCTTGTAGCTAACTATTTAACAAAATAGGCTCTAGTGACTTTGATTTTATTACAGCCTTTTGATCTTTTGAAAATACTACAGCAAAGCGATAGAGATTTTTAGGAGGCAAAATCTTTCCATAAGCTTTGTCTTCGATTTGTTGTAGCGCTTCATTAAGCTTTTCATCTGCACCACTGTCATCACGAGAGATCTTAAATTCAAAAACGAATCTATCCTCGTCAGTTTCAATACAAAGATCGCATCTTCCTTTGGCATGGTACTTTTCTACAGAGCAATTAAGGCCTTTATCCACAAAAATTAAGTAGATAAGATCTCTTAAAGTATTCTCATCTTCAAAAAATTTAGAGCCGTAAGAGGTGCTATTTAAAATAGTCTCAAATATTTTTACAAATGCATCTAAACTGAGTACTACAAGCTTCAAGCATGAGAGCTTGAGTAACTGATTGTTCATACTTTATCTTATCTGTTAAAGTTGATGAGAATAAAGAGGATACAAACAATTTAGATAAGAACTTTGAAACCTCAAGATTAGGAATTCCAAAAACAGCTATGTTGCCTTGTGTCTTTTTAATAGTTAGGTATCCAGCTTGATACATCAACACTCTTGAGTCCATATCTTTAGGATTTGAAGCTCTTGTTAAACTGTCAAAATCTAATTCAACACTTGCACCATTTTTAGGATTTAATTGATTAAGTGGTAGCAGAGAAAATTCTTTAAAATTATCAAAATGAGTCTGATCTTTTAAATAATTTACCACCAATGTTGAAAAGCCACCACTATTTGACCAGTATGGCTTAAAAGTATAACCTTCGGAGAAATTTCCAAAAAAACTAATTATGGACCAAGTGTTATATACGTGAATGCTTGCTGTATCCTCAAAGCAATATCCATCATAATGAAGCTTTAATTTGTTTTTTAAGGAGTCAACGCTAAGGTTTAACTTCTTTGCAGCTTCTGTAAGATAATCCTTAAAATAGTGCTCTAACTCTTCATTTGTATAACCTACTATTGCACCATAATCAGGACTTGTTGAAATATCCATTAAGTTATTAAAAGCTGAAAAAATACTAGTTTGTGAATATCTAGTGATGCCAGTTAAAAATACAAACCTAATTTTATCTTCATTACTTTTTACACATTTATAAAAATTGGATAGACGCTCTCTGACTTTTTCAAACTCACTTTCATCATTCATAAGTTCAGTAAGTGGTGCATCATACTCGTCAATAAGTAATACTACTTCGCAATCCTCGCACTCGCAAAGAAAGCTATAAAAATAGTCTTCAGGTAGATTTGTTTGCGGTTTAGATACTTTTATGCCTAAATCTTTAAAGTTTTTTTCAAGTTTTTGATTAAACTTATTTACAAAAACTTCGTAAGTGCTTGCGCTAGTATCAGAAAAATCCAACCTTAGTACTTTGTACTTATTGTCATCTTGCCAAAGATCATAAATTTTAAGGCCTTTAAAAAGCTCTTTTTGACCATTAAATAAAGCTTCAAAGGTTGATACTAATAGCGATTTTCCAAAACGACGTGGTCTTGATAGAACAATTGGAGCAAATTGACTTGCTAGCTTGTATACAAGATCTGTCTTATCAACATAAAGTAAGTTATTTTTTATAATCTTACTAAAGGTTGCTACACCAAAAGGTAGCTTTTGCAGATCTTGCATTTGTTTTCCTTTAATCCTATTTGCAAGATGATCTATTTTTAAGACAGTCTCTTTAACTTAGCCATATAGAAGCCATCAAAGCCACTAGATGGTAAGACATGCTTGTCTTCAACTAATTCAAACTGTCCTTCATGTGCTTTTAAGAAGGTTTCAATTTGCTTTTCGTTTTCTGAAGGCATAATTGAGCAGGTAGAGTAAATTACAAAACCACCTACTTTAGCAATGTTACTGTAACGAGTTAAGATGTCTTGTTGAAGAGTAATTAACTCTTTGTAATGCTCACGACCATCACGCCATTTAGAATCTGGCATACGACGAATTACTCCTGTACCTGAGCATGGAGCATCGATAAGCACTGTATCAGCAGTGCCTGCCATTCTCTTAACTACTTTAGTAGAATCGATGAGGCGGGTTTCAATATTAAAGGCACCAGCGCGTTTTGCTCTCTTTTTAAGATCTTCAAGTTTCCAGCTTTCAGTATCCATCGCAATGATGACACCTTTACCTGCCATGGAGGCAGCAAGTTGCAGAGTCTTACCTCCAGCACCTGCGCAAGTATCAACTACTCTTTGACCAGGCTTTGCATCCACAAAAGCACCAATCATTTGAGAGCCAGCATCCTGTTGCTCGAAACGACCTTCTTTAAAAGCTTTAGTTCTAAATAGGGCAGAGTTTGAGGTAACCTCAAGTGCTAAAGGCACACCTGCTACAGGTTTAGTTACTACACCTTCTTCACTTAATAAGTGAGCAAGCTCTTCACGAGTACCCTTTAGAGTATTAGTTCTAATAAATCTTTTGGACTCTTGACCTAAAGCTTGACGTTGCTCATCCCATTTTCCTTTAAGCTCAGCTACACCTAACTCTTGAAGCCAAAGTGGGCAACCTTCTTTATATAATGGCTCATCATTAGCTTGAGCAATACGCTTTTTAAGACCACGTCTATCAAAACCCTCCTCACCTTCAAGTTCAGGTAAAGGCCAGTCTTTATAAGCACAGTAAGAGAAAGTAAGTCTACCTACATGACGCTCAAAGTCTGATGGTCTTTTTAGATTTGACACAAAAGCAAATAAAGATAGACGAGAGAACATGAAATTGATTTGACGAATTAAAAAGCCCTGCTCAACAGGATCAATTTTAACTTTGTTAAACCAATAAGCATAAGCTCTATCTAAAGAGTTATGCATTACTAATACATCTTCTAAAATAGAATTTACTAAGCGTAATTGGAAAGGGGAGAAACCTTTGCGTCTTACAAATTCTACATGCTCATCTTGATGCTTGAAAGAAGCTTCATCGCGAGGAGCTTTTTTATCATAGTTACGAGCTTTAAAAGCTCTTTTAGCGTTTTCTAAAAAATCTTTTTTCTCTGTCTTCTTCTCAAAACCTTTGTTTTTTGAGAATTCTTTTTTAGCGCCTTCTTTAGTTTTAGCAAAGCCTTTTTTAAAGCCTTGGGTACGATTTACTCGTGCTTTTTGAGGAGCCTTATTGTCAAATGCCATGTAATGACCTCTATCTTAACTATGATTTTTTTGTCTTTTTTCCAAAGCCAGATTCTTTTAAGGAAAAACCTTCACGATTTGTCCAAACATCTAGCCCGTTTCTTACAGTACCTGCAATAATTGCAGCCGCTGCACTAGCACTTTGAAATTGAGTATCTTTAGTAAATATAAAACAATTATGCTCAGGATCAAGCTGTAGTGTACCATCAGAGAGTAATTCCTCTCTTAAATTCTGAATATGTGAAGGTACAGAATCAACCGGCATCAATACTGCTTGAGAATCTTTAGTAACTAAAAAAAATGGTTTATGTCTAGTTCCTTTTGGATAACCATGGGCAGTTACATTCTGACAGCTAAAGGTATAAAGCTCATTAGCTGAAAGAGGAGCTGAGTATTTGATTAAACTCTTAAGTGCTGTTAATTGTTTATAGATTTCAATAGGAATAATTGCATGAGTTTTCTTGCCATTTTTATTGGTAATAAAGGAAACTTCAAGATCTTTCATGCTTAAACCTACAGATACAAAATATAGCTTATTTTAGCATAGAAAGGCTTGAGATAATGGGAGGTGGAAATAATAAAAGCACTATTGCTAGTGCTTTTATCTTAAGGATTATTGACGATAAGTCTTTAAGAAGTGCTCTAATCTGTCGCAAGCATCGTTAATCACATCGATAGATGGTAAGAATACCATTCTAAAGTGATTTGGCTCAGGCCAGTTAAAGCCTGTACCTTGAACGATAAGCATCTTCTCCTGACGTAATAGATCCATACAGAACTTCTGATCGTCCTTGATGTTAAACTTCTTATCAAGTTTAGGGAACATGTATAAAGCACCGTGTGGTTTTACCACGCTGATACCGTCAATAGCATTTAATCTTTCATACATAGCAGTACGTTGTTGATATAAACGACCACCTGGGATGATAAGCTCATTGATACTCTGATAACCACCTAAAGCGGTTTGAATAGCATGTTGTAGTGGTACGTTAGCGCACAATCTCATAGCCATCATTAACTTAATACCGTCAACAAAGCCTTGATTACGCTTTTTAGGACCAGTGATTAGAATCCACCCCTGTCTAAAACCACAAGCACGATATACTTTTGATAAACCGTTGAAGGTTACCACAGATACATCGTCAGCTAGAGTACAAATACTTCTGTGGGCTACATCATCGTATAAGATCTTGTCATAGATCTCATCTGAGAAAATAACTAAATCGTGTTGACGAGCAAACTCGACAATCTCCTGCAAAATAGGAGTTGGGTATACAGCACCTGTTGGGTTATTTGGGTTAATTAACACAATACCAACGGTTCTTGAGGTAAGTTTCTTTTTCATATCCTCAAGATCAGGATACCAGTTAGCTTGTTCATCACACATGTAGTGCACAGCTTTACCACCTGCTAGGTTAATAGCAGCTGTCCACAATGGATAATCTGGTGCTGGAACTAGAACTTCATCACCATTGTTTAATAGTGCGTTCATAGACATGGTAATAAGCTCTGAGGCACCATTACCAATAAAGATATCATCAGCATCAACGTTCTTTAAACCTTTTTGCTGATAGTATTGGGCAATGGCCTTACGGGCAGAGAAAATACCATTAGACTCACAATAGCCTTGAGAATTAGGTAAGTTACGAATAACATCGCGAACTACCTCTTCAGGCGCCTCAAAACCAAAAGTCGCAGTGTTACCAATATTAAGCTTAAGAATGCGTTGACCCTCTTCTTCCATACGAAGAGCTTCTTGGTGAATTTTTCCTCTAATGTCGTAACAGACATTATCTAGTTTATGTGACTTTTGTAATAACTTCATGTTTTTACCCGTTGAAAAAATATTATTGGTTTTGAGTGTAGTTAATCTTACTACAAAAAGCTTAATTACTCTAACAGTTTCAACTACAACTAAGAGGGAGCTTAAAGATTTGTAAAAATTTTATCTAAAAACTTAAAAGCTCATACTTAAAGTATGAGCTTTAAAAAAATTAAAAATCTACTCCCATGACTTTTTCGTCATAAATCTGTTCAAGTACGTATCTTTCATAGCGTAGGTGAGGGGATGCTATCTTGTGGTACTTTACTAAATCACGAGTTTTCTGATCGTAAGAAATAGAGTTAGTGTAGAACACAAAAGGAACTCTAACACCTGATTTAGTATGCATAAAGCCCATTAGGTTAGAGACATTTTGAATAGTACCGGTTTTAGCTGTTACGTTCTTAGCTAAAGGTGGATTTCTTGTAGAAGCTCTCCAATGTAAAGTACCTGACTCATCTGCAACTGGTAAGAGCTTGATAAAATCAAGCTTTTGATCGTTTTTGTTGATGAATTCTAGAATTTCAAGCATCTTATGAGGAGTTACTAAGTTGTGAGGGGATAGACCATTACCATCTACAAGATAAGTATTCCCTAAATTGATGTTAGCGTAACGATTTAATACTTGACGTAGGGCATTTACAGTACGGTGATAGGTGGCTGGTAATTTATAAAATTCAGCTGCAACTGTTTTTGCAATAGCATCTGCGTACAAGTTATTAGACTTGTGCAACATGTACTTTGTAAGTTCACTTAAAGATTTTGATTCAATGGAGCCTACAGTTTGGTAACCTTCTTGCTCTGATCTTGCAAGTAAAATACGTTTAAAACCAATCTTTTTCTCTTTTAAAATGATGTTAGTCCAATCTACTGCCCACTGATCAGGATCTGAGACTGCTAATGATAGTGGCCATGGTTGATTATTACCAAGTACAGGTACACAACCTGTAATGTGGTACTGATTTTTCATATAAAGTTGAGCTTGAAGCTCGCAGTTACCACCATAATTTGATTGCTTTACACCGACGGCATCGGAGTCTAAAACAATTGGACTTGCGCTATTTAGTTTAGCTGTTGCTACATTACCAATACCTTGAGGTTGTAATTGAGCAAACACGCAGTTTCGGTTGATAATGGCAGAGCCTGCTGGAGCGGTAAAACAAATAGGAGTGTCATCCCAAGACCAACCTTGACCTCTTGGCATACCAGCAAATCTGCTGATATCTAAGATGACATCACCATCAATTCTTTTAACCCCAAAATTAGCTAAGGTACCAATTAAAGTACGGTAGCTTCTTGAGGTAAAACTTGGATCACCTACAAACTTAATTAGCACATTTGAATGCAGAGTGCCATTTTGATCTACTACAACCTTACCTTGGCTAGTCACTTTGTTAGAAGCTACAGCAATATTGGTAATAAATTTGTAGTCATGACCTAAATAAAGAATAGCAGCTAAGCCTGTAATTACCTTTAAGGTAGAAGCAGGGTGCATATAGGTGTCGTAATTTGCACCATAGATTTTATTATCATGTGGTTTTAAGTAAGCTACACCAACTTGAGAGCCTTCAATTTGATAATGGGAGGCATCAAGAGCGTAAGATGGGGTAGCAAAAAGTGAAATTGATAAACTTAAAAGAAGAGATTTTACGATGTTATTCATTTTTTAAATACCTTATCTAAGGTACAAATTTGAGCGTTTTTATAAAAAAATTTAAAGCTCCTTATGATACATCAGATAGCGTTAGTATTAAAGTGACTTAAAAGTTTTCAAAACTCTTTGAGCTTTTAAATCCTAAATTTAGTGATCTTGATTTAATCACTAGATCATAAAAGCACTTGAAACTAAGCATAGATCTGAAAATATGGTAAAATCTAACAAATTTTAAAACGCTTTGAAGCGTATGAGGAGAAAATTCATGATTATTGAACCAAAAGCACGTGGTTTTATTTGTGTAACCACTCATCCTACCGGTTGTGATGCTAATGTTTTACAGCAAATCAATCTAGTAAAGAGTAAGGGTGCTATTGCAAATGGTCCTAAAAAGGTATTAGTAATCGGTGCTTCAACAGGTTACGGTTTAGCTTCCCGTATCAGTGCAGCTTTCGGCTCTGGTGCTGCAACTATTGGTGTATTCTTTGAAAAAGCAGGTACTGAAAAGCGTCCTGGTACAGCTGGTTGGTACAACACCGCTGCATTTACTAAATATGCTAAAGAAGCTGGCTTATATGCCCACAACATCAATGCTGATGCTTTCTCAGATGAGTGCCGTGCTAAGACTATTGAAGTTATCAAGCGTGATTTAGGTAAAGTAGATTTAGTTGTTTATTCTCTAGCAGCTCCTGTTCGTAAGATGCCAAAGACTGGCGAAGTTGTAAGATCATCTTTAAAGCCAATTGGTCAAACCTATACCTCAACTGCAATTGATACTAACAAGAATGAAATCATCACCGCTTCTTTAGAGCCAGCTACTCAAGAAGAAATCGACAATACTGTTAAGGTAATGGGCGGTCAAGATTGGGAATTATGGATTGAAGCTTTAAAAGATGCTGATGTTCTAGCTGAAGGTTGTAAGACTGTAGCTTACAGCTACATCGGTACTGAAATCACTTGGCCTATTTACTGGCACGGTGCTTTAGGTAAGGCTAAAGAGGACTTAGATAGAGCTGCTAAAGCAAACCGTCAAAGACTTGAAGGTCTAAAGGGCGATGCTAAAGTTGCTGTATTAAAGAGTGTAGTAACCCAAGCTTCTTCAGCTATTCCTGTAATGCCATTATACATCTCACTATGCTTTAAGGTAATGAGACAGAAGGGTACTTACGAGTCAGTAATTGAGCATATCTTTAGAATGTTCTCACAATCAATTTATGGCGATAAAGCTGAGATTGATAGCGAGGATCGCTTACGTATGGATTCTTGGGAATTGTCATCAGACGTTCAAGGTAAGTGCAAAGAGCTATGGCCACAAGTTACTACTGAGAATCTATTTGAGATTTCTGATTACGCTGATTACAAGAAGCAATTCTTACAGTTATTCGGCTTCGAGGTTGAAGGCGTAGATTATACTAAGGATGTAAATCCTGAAGTTGCTATCGACAACTTAGACAACCTAGTTGGCTAATCTTTAAAAATCAAAATTAAACCTCTAAATGTAATGTTTAGAGGTTTTTTTAATATCTTTTCACCATCATTTCAATTTTTTTTTTCACCCTTTATTCTCTTTTTAATCTCAAAATTCATGATATACCTAGTGTTTTAGTAGGTATAACTAATAGCTATAGCTAAGTATAAAAAGATAGTATTATTAAAATGTTGCCTTAACTAAAAATTTACAATATTCTATAAACATCGAAAGGCAATAAAGAGAAAATATTATGAAAATCAATCTGTTACTTTATCGAATGTGTATTTACTGTAGTTAGCAAGTACGAAAAAACAAAAGAACTTAATTTTTACATACCCTAGTTTGAAATTTAAAAAAATAACAAAATTTAAAAATATTAATCTTTGATAAAGTATAAAGGAATTCATTATGAAAAAGTCACAAATTTTAAAAACCGCTTTAGCTTTAGGTCTAGTTGTAGCAACCGCATCTGATGTAGCAAGTGCAGCTGCAGTTTATTCAAAAGACGGTACCACTTTGAATATCAACGGTCGTATCAGAGCACGTTTCTCAAATGGTGATGCAAAGGTAACTTTAGGTGCAGCAGGTAACGGCGATTCAACTTTAAAGAACAATGCTCGTTTTGGTGTAGATGGTCAAACTAAAGTAAATGACAATCTAACTGCTTTCTTCTACGCACAATGGGATACCTCAGATGGTAATGACAGAGACAGTTTCAAATCTCGTGATCAATACGTAGGAGCTGACTTTGGCCAATTTGGTAAGTTAACCGCAGGTCGTTACCTAAGCCCTGTATACAATGTGTTGTCAGGTACTGATGTTCACTTTGATTTTACTGGTAATCATTTAGGTGATGCTAACCGTCGTGGCGGTCAATTTAAGTATACCTTTACAGCAAGTGGCTTTGAGGCAAATATCGCTTATCAAACTGCAATTGATGGTATCAATGTAGCTTCCTCAGAAAAGAGAAAATTTGATGTAGATTCTGGATATTCAGCAAGTGTTGGCTACACCTTTGATAATGTAGTATTTGGACCTCTAGCTTTAAAATTAGGTTATGAATACTTGAAGGGACAAGCTAATGACGATTTAGTTTCTCTTAAAAATTCTCAATATGACAATTTAGGCGTATTTGCAGCTGGTATCACTTGGGGAACCTACGCTTCAGGTCCATATGCTGCACTAAGCTTTAGTAAATCAGATTATGACACTATTGAGAAGAAGGATGACTATAAGCTAGAAGCTTTTGAATCAGTATTTGGATACGGTTTCGAAAATGGCCTATATGCAGACGTTGGTTATGTTTGGCAGCAATTCTCACCAGAAGATCTAAAGACTAATAAGAAGTTATCAACTGGTGGTATCCAAGCTGTAGCAGGTTGGAAACTAACTCCTAACTTTGTAGTTGATGTTGAGTCATACTTTAACTTAAGCTCAGATGGTAAAACCTCTCGTGAAGCTACTGAAGATGATAAAGGCTACTACAAGGCAGCTTACTCAAACGGCGAGAAAGCAGTTTCTGTAAACGCAGTATACTTCCTATAGAAAAACAACCTAAGTAAATTTCCTATCACAATAAGCTCTGCTAAATAAAGCAGGGCTTTTTTCGTTTTTGAGTCCTTTGACAAACATTTTTCTCATGAAATTAAGCACAATACCATAAGTAAACGGTTACTTGTGTATTTGAGAGGAATGCCATGTTTGATTACGATTTATATATCCCAACTCATGTGATTTTTGGTAAAGGCAGAATTAAGGATTTACCTGCACAATTATCAAAGTTTGGTTGCAAGGTGCTATTAACTTACGGTGGAGGCTCTATCAAAAAGATTGGTCTTTACGATACTGTTAAAGCCTTACTTAAAGATTTTGAAGTTTTCGAGTTACCAGGTATTGAGCCTAATCCAAAAATTAGCTCTGTAAGAGAAGGTGTTGCTATTTGTAAAAAAGAGCATATTGATGTCATCTTAGCTGTTGGTGGTGGTAGTGTAATTGATGCCTCAAAGAATATTGCCTGTGGTGCTTGCTTTGATGGTGATCCTTGGGATTTGGTATTAGATTGTTCTAAAGTTGAAAAAGCACTGCCAATTGTAAGTGTGTTAACTCTTACTGCAACTGGTAGTGAATATGATGGATCAGCTGTAATTTCAAATCCTGAAACTAATGAGAAATTACCACTATTTGGAACCGGTATTTTAGAGCCAAAGGTATCCTTCTTAGATCCTGAGTATACTTACTCAGTACCAAAGTCCCAAACCATTGCAGGTGCAGCTGATATCATCTCTCATACCTTAGAGCAGTACATCGTAAAGGATGGTAATATCCTTACTGATGCAATGTGTGAAGGTGTAATTAAGACTGTAATCAAATACACTAAGATTGCCATTGAAGATCCTTGCAACTATGAAGCAAGAGCTCAGTTAATGATGGTAAGCTCCTATGGTTGCAGTGGTAATTTAGCAACTGGTAGAACCCCATCTCCTTGGGTATGCCATGCCATTGAGCATGAAATTAGTGCTTACACAGATATTACTCATGGCTACGGTTTAGCCATCATCACTCCTAATTGGATGAATTACTCTTTAAATGAGGATACTGTAGATAGATTCTATCAATTTGCAGTTAATGTCTTTGATCTTGAGAAATCTTCTGACAAGATGAAGGTTGCTAAAGCTGGTATTGCAAAGTTAGCTGCATTCTACAAAGAGATAGGTCTTCCAACTACCTTATCAGAATTAAAGGTTTGCTCAGAGCACTTTGAGGATATGGCAAATCATGTTTTAACTCATTGGCAACCTTTAGATACTGCTATTAGACCTGTTGATAAACAAGGTATTTTAGAGATTTTAAAAGCTAGCTTGTAAACTAAGCTAAAAATAAGGAAGCAATAGCTTCCTTATTTTTTAGGTGGAATTAAATTGTTAATCTCCTCAAGATCAAGATCTATTTTAAAATTAGGAAGGTGATCTTTAAAAAACATTACCATATACCAAGGATAGTAGGTGATTTTATCAACAACCTCGATATTGCCTTTACAAAATACAATGCCTTCAGATATCTTCCATTCATTTACGCTAAGCAAATTATTTAAAGCTGCATGACGATGATAATCGTTGCCAGATTTTATCTCTACTGCAATAATTTGAGCGCCTTGTTGAACTACAAAGTCTACTTCACCTATTTTCTGCTTATTAAAGTAGTACAAATTAAATTGGTTAGCTTTAAGATTAGTGGCAAATACATTTTCTAAAATAGAGCCTAAATTAACACTCAAATTGCCAGTTAGAATTTGAAATTGAGCGTTATCTAAACTCTGATTACATAAAAGTCCGTTATCTGATGAATACAACTTAAAATTTCTAGTTTGTAGGTTTACTTTTAAAGGTAAAACAGGTTCACTAACACTAAAACAAGGTAAGGCAACACCTGCATCTTCTAGCCAAGTAAAAGAGTCTTCATAATCTCTCATTTTCACATTTTTGTTGATAGATGATAATTTAAATTTTCGATTCTTATCGTTGAGAGATGCAGGAATTTGTTTAAATATATTTGTAATTTTATTTTTTCCTATAAGTGCATATTTTTGAATATCTTGTAGATAGAGTTCTAAAATATCATTTTGAGCCTGTTTTACCTTATTGATGTCCTTGTTTTCGATAAAAGACTTTACCGCTTTAGGCATACCGCCTACGACTGTGTAGTATCTGAATAATTCTAATAGTTTTTGGTGAATGGCTTCATGTACTTTAGTTTTTCTCTCAAAGCATTGCTCTAAATACTCAAAAGTTTGTGAAGATAGCTTATTTGCCAAACAGAATTCTTTAAAGGTCATTGGATACATGTGCAAAATAGTTTCGTATCCAACAGGATACGATGGAACTACTTTGTAATTAACTCCAAGTAAAGATCCTGATTCAATGTAGTCATATTGCCCATCTTCAACTAAAAACTTAATTGCAGTTCTGGCGTTTGGACATTCTTGAATTTCGTCAAAAAAGATTAGCGTATTGCCCTTCTCAAAAGGAGTAGTGGTATATGCTGAGATAAGCATCAATATCGTTTGGGCATCTAAATTGCCATCAAAAATTTCTCTTGCTTTTGGATCTTCAAGAAAATTAAGTTCGATAAAGTTCTTATAGTGCTCTCTAGCAAATTGCCTTATTAAGTAAGTTTTACCAATTTGCCTTGCTCCTGTTACGAGTAACGCTCTTTTGTTTTTGGAGTTTTTCCAATTTATAAGATCTTCTGTTGCAGTTCTAAACATGGCTGGTCCTTATTTATCCTTAAAAAGGCATAAATTATTGTGAAATTAGAAGAATATATAAAATCTACCCTTATAAAAATACATTATTTACAGTACATATTATAGTAAAAAATACACGTTTTATAGAAATTTCTTAATAACAAAACACACTATTTTTAAATAAAATTGTTAGATAAATACACGTATTTCTAATTTAATTATTTTAATAATTACACAATTTTATTGATTGATGAATATCATAAACACACAAATATTTAATATGTAAAGCAATAAAAATACACCTTTTTGAATAACAAAAAATCTTAAAACTTGGCTTTATTATGAGTTTAGTAAAGATTGATAACGACAGGAAATTAGGAAGGATAATAGAATTGAGCGTATAGCCAAAGCTATACGCTCTTTGAAATTAGAGGTGGCTTAGATAAGCTGTTACAGTGTTTTGCATTAGGGTTGCAATGGTCATAGGTCCTACACCTCCAGGAACTGGTGTAATGTATGCAGCATGCTTTGAAGCCTTTTCAAAATCAACGTCACCGCATAGTGAACCGTCTTCAAGACGATTGATACCAACATCGATAACGGTAGCACCATCTTTGATTAAATCACCGTCTAGGAATTTAGGTTTACCTACAGCTACAACTACGATATCAGCGTTCTTAATTAGAGTCTTTTGATCTTCACTCTTTGAGAAACGGTGGGTTACTGTTGTTGTACAACCTGCTAATAGTAATTCTAAAGCCATAGGACGACCAACGATATTTGATGCACCAACAACAACGGCATTTAATCCTTTTAGATCATCACCTAAGGTTTTATGTAACAAGGTCATTACACCGTGAGGAGTGCAAGCACAAAGGTAAGGAATTCTTTGAGTTAAAAGACCAACGTTGTAAGGATGGAAACCATCAACATCTTTAGTGTAGCTGATCTTTTTAACGATGCTTGATTCGTCTAAATGAGAAGGTAGTGGAAATTGAACTAAGATACCATCTACTTCGTCATTGTTGTTTAATTCGTCAATAAGAGCATCTAATTGCTCTTGAGTGGTATCAGCACTTAAATCATAAGCAAAAGACTTAATACCAACTTCTTCACAAGCTCTTCTCTTGTTACGAACATAAACACAAGATGCAGGATCGGATCCTACTAAAACCACAGCAAGACCAGGTCTTCTGTGTCCTTTAGCAACCATTTCATCTACAGTTACTTTTAATTGAGCTCTTAAGTCTTTAGCAATTGCCTTTCCATCAATAATTGATGCTGTCATCGTTAATTATTCTCCACTATAGATGAATTGTTGTCTAAAACTTGTTCTTGAACTTGAGTGTTAGCAGTTACAGTTTGAGTATCTTGAAGATAATAGCTTAAACCACTGTATAGCATACGAGCGCTTATTATAAACAAAGCGATAGCAAAAATTCTCTTTAAGGTTGTAGGTTTGATATTTTTGCCAACATTGACCCCTAATGGTGCACAAAGGTAAGAAACAGGAACTACGCACATAGCAGCTAGTACATTAACTAAGCCGTAAGTGCCAATAGGTGCATGAGCTGGTGTTTCATTAGTAAGTAACATTAAGATTGCACCAGGAACACATACAAATAAGGATACTGCTGAAGAGGTACCAATTGCTTTGTGAGGAGGAACTGAGCAAGCGTTTAAAACAGGAACTGTAAGAGTACCACCACCGATACCTAGCATAGAAGAGAAGCAAGCTATACAAAAGGAGATAATTGATTGACCAAATTTTCCTGGTAAGGATGCAAAAGCAGGTTTTGCTTTTGCTCTAAATAAGGTATTTAGTGAATTTAAAATCATTACACTACCAAATAATAAGGTAAGCCAGGCACCACCAAATACTTTAGAAACTAAGATACCAACAACTACACCTAGTAACATAAAGATGGACCAGGATTTAATTACCTCAATATCAGTATTACCTTTTTTATACTGAGAGCGCGCAGCAGAAATTGAGGTTGGGATCATGCAAAGTAGGGAGGTTCCGGTGGCCACCACAATTGCAATATTAGGATCAATCTTGAAAAAACCTGTAAACACTAAGTAGAAGCATGGTACGAAAATAATACCGCCACCAACACCTAGTAAACCTGCTAGGAAGCCAGCTAATACGCCACAGAGCAATAAGACACCTATAGTAATAGCAAGCTCTACGAAAGTAATTCCTAAAATCATTGTAAACCAGCTTATTTATGAAAATTTAAACTGCTTAATTTTACCAAATTTTGAAGGTACGATTAAGTAAATTTCGGTTTTGAAAAAATTGAAATAACAACGGCATATTTATGCGAATTTGTTAAATATTGATTAACAATCATGAAAAAAAATCAAAAAATTGATTGACGAGTATAACAAGTTCTTGTACTATATCACTCCGTTAAATCACTTCAAGAATGAAGTTAAGAGTTTAGGCAATACCTAATCCATAGCTTGCGTCCTTAGCTCAGTTGGATAGAGCAACAGCCTTCTAAGCTGTGGGTCAGAGGTTCGATTCCTCTAGGACGCGCCAAGCTGATTTAACATACTACGATGGTGGCTATAGCTCAGTTGGTAGAGTCCCGGATTGTGATTCCGGTTGTCAAGGGTTCGAGCCCCTTTAGCCACCCCATCTTAAGTATACAATCTCGCGGGAGTGGCGAAATTGGTAGACGCACCAGATTTAGGTTCTGGCGCCTTCGGTGTAAGAGTTCGAGTCTCTTCTCCCGCACCACCTTGATTGTATTCTCCACAAAAAAATCGTAGTTACCGATAGTTTAAGACTATTCAATTCTCGCGGGAGTGGCGAAATTGGTAGACGCACCAGATTTAGGTTCTGGCGCCTTCGGTGTAAGAGTTCGAGTCTCTTCTCCCGCACCACCATCTTTCTTCATCTGTTTAACAAACTCTTAAGTTCAAGGTGTTTGGTTTTATTTTGTAAATAAAACTCATCTTCGCTAATTCTATCAAAGACCCTTGCTCTGTTTTGCGCTTTAGTTTTATATTATTGACTAAACCTTTAGTTCATTTTGTATGAATTGATATTTTGCGAGGATTTTGAATGTTAACAAGAACCTTGTCTTGGCAGTTAGTTAAAGTTTGTAAGCAGTATCCTGTGGTATTTGTGACTGGCCCTCGCAAGGTTGGAAAAACAACTTTACTCAAATATTTCGCCTCGTCAAAATATCATTTTGTAAGTCTAAATGACTTAAATGAAAGACAGCTTGCTCTTACAGATCCTGTACTTTTTCTCAAAAATCATGAACCACCATTGATTATAGATGAGTGTCAGTATGCACCTATTCTGTTTTCTCATATTCAGTCTTATCTTAACGATCATCAAGGTGTTAATGGTCTTTTTGTACTATCAAGCTCAATAAAGTTTTCAAAAACTGAGCTAAAAAAGTCTATGTCTTGTGAGGTAGCAATTTTAGAGCTTCAAGGTTTATCTTTTGGCGAGTTTAAAAGCAAACCTTTTTCAGATCCATTTTTACCAAGTACTCATTATCTTAAGATTAACAACAGCTGTCATGATTATGATTTTCAAAGTTTATACCGTGATATCTTTTATGGCTTTAATCTAAGGATGGTAGCCAAAGATGCAGAGGATAGTGCAAGGCATCAATTCTATAATTCACTTTTGCAAGATTTTCTTTGTAAAGATATCTTGTACCAAACCTCAATTGGAGATGGTGTCGACTTTATTACTTTTTTGCAACAGGTTGCTAGTAGTACCGGTAAGCTTTTAAATTTGAAACAATTAGCTCAAGCTTCAAAAATTGATCTTAAAACTGCTAAATTGTGGCTTAATCTCCTACAAAAATTTGGTATGGTTTATCTGTTACCACCTTATTTAAAATACAGCTCTAGTTCAAAATCAAAATCTCCAAAAATCTACTTTCTTGATACTGGTCTTTGCTGCTATTTAGCAAAAATTTCAAATGCAGACCACCTGCAAATCTGCACCATGAATAAAGCTATATTAAAGACTTTTGTATTAGCAGAAATACTAAAATCTTACTGGTACAACTTTAAAGAGCCAAAACTATATTACTATCAAGGAAATGGAGGAATAGATTTTGTTCTTGAAGCAGATGAAATCTTGTTTCCTATTGAAGTAAATATGTCTGGTATTCAAAAGATCAAGCATTACCAAGATTTTGACATATTAAAATTCCTTG
Source organism: uncultured Succinivibrio sp. (assembly GCA_902785325.1). Taxonomy (GTDB): domain Bacteria; phylum Pseudomonadota; class Gammaproteobacteria; order Enterobacterales; family Succinivibrionaceae; genus Succinivibrio. Next base: position 47,077 of record CACZXZ010000001.1, read on the forward strand.
GAAAAAAGGTTGGTACTGGCGTTGTTTTATGTGGCAGAAAAGATGTAGCCTATCTAAAAGAAGATGTCATAAGTGCGCCTGTTTGGTCGATTACTTTAAATTGAAAGCATTTATCCTATATCTTAATGAAGTTTTTCTACCATCATTGCAGCTCTGTGACTAGTGAACTTAAAAAAACAAATAAGTAAAGCATACTCACTATGAGTATGCTTTCATAAAGCTTTCTTTAGCAGATCTTGCCATCATCTAAGGTGTAGGCTGTTAAAGAGTCTTGTTTTGCTTGGATACAGATGAAAATAAGACCACCTTCCTTGGCATCAACGCGTCTAATACCTTTTGGTAAAACAGCTGCAACACTACCTTCTTGCAAAAGATACTCTTTATTATCAACGCTAAGTTTTCCACTACCTTTTAATACAAGGTACAACTCCTCATTGTTAACGTGATAATGGTTAAAAGCTGCTTTTTCATTGGGTTTTAAAGCGTTGATACTAACCTCCATGGAGGATAAATTCAAAAGATCTTTTAAGAACAATTTTCCATTAGAGATTAAGTTTGCTGCCTTGCATTCCATTTGATATTGGCAGATATCTTCAAAGGAGCCTAGGTTTGCAAAGGCAAAATTGTTGTCTAAACATAAATCTTTTGGTTGCTTTGAATCAGCTGATAATTTAAATGATAAATCCATAAGTACCTTCACTTCTTAAAAAACGTTTAACGGTGTGCTAAGCTTAACTTCAATTAAACTCACATAAAAGTACGCACTTTTGGCAAACCTAATTACCTTTTGGTAACGATTGTGGTCAATTGTGGCCTTTAGCTTGAAAAATATTTTTTACTGATGAAAACAGAAGAATTATCAACCATCGAGTGTCCTGTAATTTTGACCATTAAACTTATTGGTAATAAATGGAAACTTTTGATTTTAAGATCTCTCTTTTTAGACACTTGCAGATTCAATCAGTTGCAAAAGGAGCTTGGTGATATAAGTCAAAAAGTGTTAACTGAGAATTTAAGAGATCTTGAAAGAGCAAAGCTAATTTCAAGGACTGTTTATCCTGAGGTTCCACCTAGAGTAGAGTACTCTTTAACTCTATTAGGACAATCTTTGAGAGGAATAGTGCAAGCAATGAAAGACTTTGGTGAGAATTATCAAGCTACTTTTTTGCAGAGAAAAAGTAAAAACTAAGGCCTTTAAGCCTTAGTTTTTAGGTTAGTTTTTGTGTTCAGAGTTTGGATAGCAGCCTAAAATCTTTAAAAGATTAGTGCAAGGCTTTAAGTCCTCAAGAATATCCTGCATTGCAGAGGAGGAAGCATTAGCTTCGATATCAGCAAAGAAGATCTCCTCCCAAGTGTCCTCATTAGCATTTATTTTAGGTCTTGAGATTAACTTGGTGACATTAAGATTATGCTTTGAGATCTCTTGTAATACATTCAACAGTGAGCCTGGTTGATACTTCTTAACACTAAAGGCAAGGGAAGTCTTAGCTGCAATATTCTCTGGCACAATAATAGAGTTCATGCTGATGACAATAAAGCGGGTGAAATTGTGGATATTGTTAGCAATATTGTCAGCAAGTGGAGTTAAGTCGTAGAAAGAGGCTGCCATGTGAGAGCCTATTGCAACATGTTTAGGATCTTGTTTTTCCTTGATAAGTTGCATTGCCTCTGAAGTTGCCTTAGTGTAATGAATAGTAGCATTAGGTAAGACATCTTTTAGCCACTTAGAGCATTGAGCCACAGGCTGTGGATGAGAGTAAATATCCGTAATTTCTTTTAGGTCGATATGTTTGCAACCTAAAATTGCATGATCAATTGGTACAAATAGCTCACCTACAATTGAAGCTTTAGTAGTTTGAATAACATCTAAAACCTCATTGATAGATCCTGAAGAAGAGTTTTCAACAGGTAAAATACCATATTCGCATTTGCCAGATTCTACAAGACCTACAATTTGAGCGAAGGTCTGACAACCTTCAAATCTGATATTACCTTTAAAGCCTTCTAAATATTTGCTTGATGCAACATGAGAATAGCTACCAGTATTACCAAGATAGGCTACAGAAGTATCTCTTACTACAGAGCTTTGATTAGCTTTAGCTACGATATAGTGTTGCTCTTGAGCACAAGTATTTTTGATGATGGTTTTAAATACATCTGATACATAGGATGGTGGTAAACCTAAATCTTTAGCTTGAGCTCTTAACTTTACTAATTTTGCATGCTCACGGGTGGCATCGACAATGCTTTGATTGTGTACTAACTTGTACTCGGCTATGTCATTAGCAACATCCATGCGTTCTTCTAATAATTTTATGATTTGGTTGTCAATACGGTCGATATCGTCACGACAAGCTAAAAGATCTCTCATATCAATCCTTGTTTTTATAATTAACTTTTTAGCTATATTTTAGCAAACAATAGTTAAAAAAAATGCAGGATCTAATCCTGCATTCTTTTAATTCAAAATTCTTAATCTTCACGCTTTGCTAAAAGCTTTAAGATTTCTACGTATAACCAGCAAATAGTTACTAGTAATGAGAAAGCATTGAAGTACTCAAAGTACTTAGGTAAACCAGCATCTACTGCTTGCTGAATGTTATCAAAATCTAAGATTAAGCTTAGAGCTGCAACAGTGCAAACAATTAGTGAAATTAAAATAGATAATGGACCTGTTTGTGGTAAGAAAGAACCACCAAATAGGCTTACTACAAGGTTAATCATGTATAACACAAAGATACCAGTGATAGCACCTGTTATCACAGCTTTAAACTTTTGTGTTGGAACGATTACTTTGAACTTCCATAAAGCAAGCATACTCATTACTACTACAAAGGTAGATAACACTGCAGTAGTTACAATGCCAGGATACTTCAATTCAAAAATTGCTGATAGAGAGCCTAGAGCTGCACCTTCTAATACAGCATAGATAGGAGCTGTAATAGGAGCAGTAGTTGGCTTAAAGATAGTAATGAAAGCTACAACAACGCCAGCAATTAAAGAACCATACATCAAGAAAGTAGGCATTACACCATACATTAAAGAGTTCATGTTGTAGTTCATGGCAAATAATCCAACAACTAGAGTAAGTGCAACAAGAACGATAGCTTTAGTTGTTGTTCCTTGAATGGTTGCACCAAGAGCCTCACCACCAAAGTTAAATGTTCCAGCTTGATTTCTAGCTACAGCAATGGCTGGATTAGATGACTGCAATTGCATTGTTAAAGTCTCCAAAAAAATAATAACTCATACAACTATATAGATGGTGATTACCACCTAAAAGTTCAAGTATCTTGTATAGCTTTACCTCTTAGTAATGCTATTTTTTCAATTATACAATACAATAATAAAGTTATATAGAACTTAGTCCTTATTTATATACTGGAGTAATGATGGCAGATTGGAGTCAAATTATCGGTAATTTAAAGCATACAGAAGCCTTTGTGCATGCAAATAATTATCAATTGCAAAGACGTAATAGTGGTGCAGTAGTTTTCCCTCCAAAAGATGATGTGTTTAATGCTTTTAAATATACTCCTCTTGATAAATTAAAAGTGGTGATTTTAGGGCAAGATCCTTACCCAGGTGTAGGTCAGGCTATGGGACTTGCTTTTTCAGTACACACCAAAATTCCAGTACCTCGCTCTTTAGTTAACATCTACAAAGAGTTAGCAAGTGATATCCCTGGTTTTCAAATCCCAGATCATGGCAATTTAATCCCTTGGGCAAGACAAGGTGTCTTGCTGTTAAATGCCTGTTTAACTGTAGAGGAGGGCAAACCTTTATCTCATCAAAAAATTGGTTGGGAGCAGTTTACTGACGGTGTGATTAAAGCTATCAATGACAAGTGTGAGAACCTAGTTTTTATGCTTTGGGGAAATCCTGCTCAGCAAAAGGGAGCATGTATTGATGCTAATAAACACTTAGTTTTAAAGTGTGCTCATCCAAGTCCTTTATCAGCAAGTCGTGGCTTTTTTGGTTGTCACCACTTTTCTAAAGCTAATCAATACCTTATTGAGCATCATAAGAAGCCTATCGATTGGCAGTTACCATTACATCTTGATGGTGATGAGCAGTTGTAAAAATAAAGGCAGCTTAAAAGCTGCCTTTTATAAAACTTTAATCAAAGATTAGTTAGTTAGATTTGAACCGTTAGCAGGTTTAAGAGAACCTGTGCAGATTCTGATTAGATCGATAATTACCCAGATACCAGAGATTACAGCACCAAAACATGTAAGTGTTAAAATTAGCATTAGAATAGCAGTGCCTGGTCTACCTAAATAGAATCTGTGAGCACCAAAGCCACCTAAAAATAAGCAAAGTAATAATGTAGCAATAAATGACTTGTTATTTACAGTTACGTCAGACATAAAATCTCCTTAATTTATATACACTTTGTGCTTTCTAATTTAGCAAATTCAAGCTTAAAAAAAATAGTCTAATATCAAAAGCTTGATAGTATTCACTAAATTTTTTGAGGTTTTAGTTGTACCAACCTTCTTTTTTAATCCTAAATTTATACACATCAAAAAATGTATATTATCACTCACATCGTGAGATGAAAACATTTTTAACAATGTTTAATTTAATAAACAAAAAGTTTTAGTTTAGGAAAAATGGCTTAATCTTAAGTTTATAAACTTTATCGAAAACGCTTACATATAAGCCATATTCAAGTAAAAAAGATTATTTTGAGTTTAAAACAAGGTAAAATGTAAAGTGTGATAATTATCACAAAACAATGTTAAATAATTTGTTAATATTTTAACGCTATGTAGTTTTTGTAGTGTTGCAAAATACGCTGCTAAAATGATAGCTTTCATAAAGGTGATTGAACGGGTGGGCGCGTATAAAAAAGTATTCGCATCCATCCGGTTTTTTTTATCTACCAGAGCTCTCTAGCAACTTTCTAATTTCAGCTACTACGTTTTTAAGACCTTGACCATTATAGGTGTGTTCGCAGTTGTGCTGATAAGTGTCAAAGTTTTCAATCAAATCTTGAAGGGCGGAATCGATACTCTTTGCATCACTAAGCTTTGCTACAGTTAAGCTATTACCTAGTCTATTATCAGTTACAAATTTTCCTACACCTGCCTGATTGTCGGCAATTTCGACATTGATAGATGGAATTTTAGCGATGATACGCTCTTTGAACATACCACCACAGGCACCTATAGCTAAGTCTGTTTGTGAGAATAATTTTGGTACATTCTCTGTGTGCTTGAGCACTTTTATCAAAGGAGTATCTTTGGTAAGTTTTACAATTTCCTCATAATTTGGATTTGACAGTCCACAAAGGATTGTAAAATCATATTTCTCATAGAGGTTTGATGAGAGAATTGCTTTAGTACAGCTAAGACAGCCGTGTACAGGATCAGATCCTCCAAAGTTTACTAAAACTCTATATTTGCCACTTTTTGAAGGTGTCTTTTCAATGTGGTTAAAGCTATCTTTAATGTAGTTATAATCACCACCTATGCACAATTTACATTCTTTGTTTACAAGAGGTTTGTAGCTAGCTTCACTCTTACCTGGATCTTGATCAAAGAGTAAATGACATTGATGTGGGCGATTACACAAATCGTCGATGACGACAACTTTGGTATAAGGGTAGAGCTCTTTTTCAAATTCACTATCTAAATAATAATCATCGATAATTACTAGATCAGGCTCTTCGCATAAGGTTGAAGTTACAAGCTCATCAAACTCATCGACCATTGAGAATTCATCAAAATTAGTACACAGCGGAAATACTCTTGTAGAAAGGGAATTTGATATAAGTGTTAGATAACAATCTTTAAAATTCTCTAAGATGGCATTTACACGCATTAAATGGCCAGTACCAATTTTCTCGTCGGCAATTAGTACTACGGTGATAGTCTTTTTCTTACTCAAGGTTTAACTCTTCTAAAGCTTTGGAAATTGCTTGGGCATACACAAAGTCGTCTAAAGTATCGATATCGATAACTCTATATCTTGGCATTGCATAGCCAATTCTCTTAAGGTTTGTGACTTTGCCTTCTAAATTTTGAGCGGTGTAAAAGTAGAATTGACCACAGTCTTGATAGCAAGGTTGGAGATCTTGAGAGCGAGTCATGGCAAATTGAGGCTCACGATAAACGATATTGCCTTTAGGATCTTCAATAAAAGCTCTTTGAATAGGGAAAGGAAACTCACAGATGGAGGTTAGTGTATCAGCCTTTTCTTCAATAAATTTTTGGTAAGCTCTTTTTAGATGAAAACCATTTAATAAAGGTGCTGTAGCGTAGATACAACAGACGTTGTCTATGTTTTCTCCACTTTGCTTTAATCTTTTATAAGCATCGACTACCACATCATAAGTGCCAGTAAAATCATCGGCTAAACTTTTATCTCTTACAAAAGGAGCACAAGCACCATATTGTGTGGCAACTTCAATAATTTTTTTGTCGTCACTTGAGACGATTACTTTTGAAAACACGCCACTGTCTAAAGCTGCTTTGATAGAGTAACTAATTAAAGGAGCGCCATTAAAGTCTTTGATATTTTTAAAAGGGATCCTCTTAGAGCCACCACGAGCTGGGATCACTGCAATATTGTTCATAAATTCTATGAATTTTCCTTATCTAATAAACTACATAAGGTTGCTGCGCACATTTGTAATTGCACATGACTTAATTTTGGAAAGAGTGGAATAGATAGAGTGTGACTAAAGAAATACTCAGCCCCATCTAACTTTTCATAAGTTTTTAAGCTTTGATAATATGGGTGATCATAAATTGGTAAATAATGAATTTGTACACCAATATTATGCTTACGTAGCTGCTCGTAGAGGTGATCTCTACAATTGCCAGGTAATGACACTTGATATAGATGCCAAGAGCTTAAAGACTCTTTAGTATCTGCAATAGGCAAGACTAAACCTTTTTGATCTTTTAAAAGTTCACCATAAGCTTTAGCTTGCGCTCTTCTTTTAGCTAAAAAGTCATCTACTTTATTTAATTGACTAATACCTAAAGCCGCCTGCAAGTCTGATAAACGGTAGTTAAAACCAAGCTCTTGCATCTCATAGTAGTAAGCAGGGTAGTTTTGATTTACAAGTTTAGCTTTATCGTGCTCGATACCATGAGAGGAGAACTTCTTCATGATTTGGTAGAACTTCTCATTATTAGTCAAACACATGCCACCTTCTGCGGTAGTAATAATTTTGACAGGATGGAAACTAAATACAGTGATATCAGAGTATTTGCAACTACCAATTTTACTGCCGTGATACTCTGCGCCTAAGGCGTGAGCTGCATCTTCAAGAAGATAAAAACCATATTCAGCTTTAAGCTTAGATAGGCGCTCTAAATCAACAGGTTTACCTGATAAATGAACTGCAACTACAACTTTTGGTAGCTTGTTTTGAGCTTTTGCTTTGATAAGCATTTGCTCAAGTGCATCCACATTTAGATTACCAGTAAATTTATCGACATCGATAAATTCAACATTTGCACCTAGGTATCTTGCGCAGTTTGCTGAAGCTACAAAGCTTATGGCGCTAACATAGACGTAGTCATCTTTTTGCACGCCAAAAGCTATCATCGCAAGGTGCAAGGCTGAGGTGCAGGAATTTACACCTACAGCGTATTGAGCACCACAATAGTCTGCGACATTGTCTTCAAATTCTGTAATTAAAGGACCACAAGTTAAATAACCAGAGGTAAGAACATCTCTTACAGCCTCTAGATCATCTTGCTCAATTGTCTGAGTGCTGTAAGGAAGCATTATTTCACCTTGGCTAAAAAGTCTTTAATTTCTTCAACGTTTAAGTAATGAGGGTTGTTAAAGGAGTTGTACTCAAAGTCTAAAGGTACAGCATTACCTTTTTCACCAAGAGCAGTCTTTGTAAAATTCTCACTGCCGTAATTGTTGAACACAATAGCAGGTCTAATGATAAAGAAATCATCAAACTCAATTACGTGCATGGAGTCATCACGAGGACACATTAACTCATGAATTTTTTCACCAGGTCTAATACCCACTTCTTTTTGTGGAATATTAGGAGCGATAGCAGTTGCTAAATCTACAATCTTAATGGATGGGATCTTTGGTACAAAAGTTTCGCCACCGTGCATTCTAACTAAGGATTTAAGTACGAAATTAACCCCTTGCTCTAAGGAAATCCAAAAGCGAGTCATCTTCATATCAGTGATAGGAATAAAATCTGCTTTTTCCTCAACTAGTTTCTTAAAGAAAGGTACTACAGAACCACGAGATCCTGAAACATTACCATAGCGCACTACTGCAAAGCGGGTTTTACCTTCCCCAACTAAGTTATTTGCAGCGGTAAATAACTTATCTGAGCAGAGTTTTGTGGCACCATATAGATTGATTGGGTTAGCTGCTTTATCTGTTGATAAGGCAATTACTTTTTCTACATTACAATCAATTGCTGCCTGAATAATATTGTCAGCACCACCAATATTAGTCTTGATGCATTCTTGAGGGTTGTATTCAGCAGCAGGAACTTGCTTGATGGCAGCAGCGTGAATCACAATATCCACTCCTTTCATGGCCATCTTTAACCTTTGCAGATCACGGACATCGCCAATAAAGTAACGAAGTTTTGAGCTATACGCTGCAAGTCTTTGTTGCATTTCGTATTGCTTTAACTCGTCACGGGAATAAATGATCACTTTTTTGATGTCATAATTATCTAATAAAGTTTTGACAAATTTATTACCAAAAGAGCCTGTTCCACCAGTTACAAGAAGGGTCTTACCCTTTAAATACTCTGCAACCTTCAAAAAAATATCCATGATCATTCCTTAGTTTGAAGCAACTATGCCATATTTTTTCATTTTTTCAACTAAAGTTGTGCGACGTAGTCCTAAAATTTCAGAAGCTTTTGCTACAACACCATTACTTTGCTCTAAAGCTTGCTTAATCATATTGATTTCAATATTAGAAACCATGTCTTTAAGATTGATACCCTCAGGGGATAGGGTAGGCATAAATGCTTGAGCCATATCATTTTCACCTTCAATAATTGGTAGTGGAGGTAAATCAATTGGCTTGCTGTCTGCCTCTTCTACATTGAAATCCTCTTGGATTTCATCGCCAGGTAGTGGTACTGAGAAGTTATCTAATAAAGCCATACGCTCAGCAAATGGATCGTCTTCAAGTTTTCCACCACGATAGGTTACAGGCAAATCGCCTACATCTACAACCTCGTTTGGATGTAAGATTAACAATCTTTCAACTAAGTTTGAAAGCTCACGCACGTTGCCAGGCCACTTGCAGGACATTAGTTCAAGCATTGCTCTTTGAGTAAACTTAATGGTGGCATTTTGCTCTTTGCTATGACGATTTACTAGTTCTTGAACTAGTAATGGAATATCGTCAGCTCTGTCACGTAGTGGTGGGGTTTCAATTGGGAATACATTTAGACGATAGAATAAATCCTGTCTAAATTGTTTTTCCTCAACCATCTTTTCAAGATTTTGGTGAGTGGCAGCAATCACTCTTACGTTAGCTTTAATTGGTTTATTTGAACCTACACGCTCAAATTGACGCTCTTGTAACACACGTAATAGTTTTACTTGCATCTGTAGGGGCATATCACCAATTTCGTCAAGGAAGATAGTACCACCTTCGGCTAATTCAAAACGACCTTCATGGGCACTAATAGCACCTGTAAAAGCACCTTTTTCATGACCAAATAACTCTGATTCAAGCAATTCACTAGGAATTGCACCACAGTTAACTGGTACAAAGGCTTTGTTTTTACGATTTGATAATTCGTGAATAGCTCTTGCGACTACTTCTTTACCAGTACCAGATTCACCTAAGATAAGTACTGAAGCATCAGTAGTTGCTACTTGTTCAATTAAACGACGTACGTTAGTAATAGCTTTGCCTTGACCTACTAACATCTTAATTAAAGTAGTAGCTCCATTGCCTGATTTAGAGGAGTACTTTCTCATGGTTCTAAAAGATTGGCAATAGTGCAATAAAGATACGATCTCGTCATACTCTGGATCGTTACTGATTTTACCCATTAAGTTAGGGCAAGAAGAAAGATCTTCTTTAACGTCATCTTGGCAAAGTAAGAATGCAGTATCCTTATGCTCGTCAATAAGAGCTTTATAATCTGTGTCGATGCTACCTAAGATACAGTAATCAACATTGCTATCTTGGGCATTGAAATAAGAAATACAGTCGTCAATTTCACCACTTTGACATACTAAGCCTAGAAACTCAAAAATAGTCTCTAGAGATTTTCTTTTTTGACTGTCTTTCTCAAGAATTAGCAAGTTTCCTGAAAATTTCATTTGCTACACCGTAAAGTTTTTGACAATAACTTTTTAACTAAATTTAACTTACTAATATCATAACCTAGTTTTGGCTATCGACAAAATTTTGACAATCTTTAAAGATAATTTTTAAAAATTTTTCATCTAATCTGTGAGCTAAGACTAATTTTACTCCCATCATCTTGTTACTAAATCTCATAAAAATCGGTGTTTATCGTATCCGAAAACTTTGTATTACAAAATGATCTATTTGCGCACGGCAGTCAAAAATTTGAATTTTTGACTATGTAAAATTCTAAAAATTTAGTTTGGCATGATGCTTGCTTTAGATAATAAAAAGTTTGTTTAGTCAATTTTTTGTTAAAGGTGAGCTTATGAGCGATGAGGCAATTTTAAATCCTACTTCAAGTCTTGATATGGGACTTGTTGGGGATCATCGTAATCTAAGTAAACTAAAACAATTAGGTCGTGGTGATAAACGCTCACAGGCTTTAGCTTTAAAGGCTTGTGCTGAGCAATTTCAATCTATCCTCAATCAATATTGGGTAGATGCTATGCGTCAATCAAACGATACTATCAATCCTGATTCACCTTTACACTCAAAATACTCTGGTTTCTTTGAGGACATGCTAGCTCAACAGAATGTTTCTACCATGACTCAAAATTCAGGTATGAATAAAAACTCAATCACCTACCTTTTAACTAAACAGTTTGCAAAATCTTTAGGTGATGAGGGTAAGGAGTTATTAAAAGAGTTAGATAAGATGGCTGTATCCTCACATCAAGGTGGATATATTAAAGGCTCTAATGTTAACGCTAGTGTCGCAAATCTCAATCAAATGCTACAAAATTCAAAAGTTGATCCAAGCTCTAGTGTTCAAAACTTATCTAAATTATTTAAGGATCTTCCTGATCCTAATAGCATGAGAGACTTTGATACCTCACAAGAGTTTGTTGAGAAGATGATGCCTTATGCCTTAAAGGCCGTAGAAGGCTTAGGCTTTAACCCATTAGTTTTAGTAGCACAAGCTGCTCTTGAAACAGGCTGGGGTAAACATGTCTCACCTGGTAATAACTACTATGGTATTAAAGCGACAAAAGATTGGCAGGGCCAAACCGAGAAATTGACCTCTGATGAGTATGAGAATGGTCGTTTTGTGGCAGAGCAGAGTGATTTTAGAAAATATTCTGACGTTTTAGCGTCAATGAAAGATTACATTAAGTTTATTAAGGAGAATCCTCGTTATCAAAATGCAGTGAATAAATCGTACAATCCAGACGAATATTTTGAGGAAATTCAAAGAGCTGGGTACGCAACAGATCCTAATTACGCAGACAAGTTGAAAAAAATTTCACGCAAAATTGCATTTATGGCATACAAATAGCATATAGAAAAATATAGAGGATAAAAAAAGGCAATTTTTTGCCAAAAGGGGTTTTAAGATGTCAATCGATTTAATCTACACTGGTAAATATGGTGTTCTAAACGCTCAGAAGTTATTGAATTCAACTTCAAATAACATCAACAACGTTAACACTGAAGGTTATGTCCGTAAGGAAACCTTAACCTATACCTCCTGTGTTGATTGGGGCGTTGGTGCTACTTATACCCGTCGTTTATATGATCAATTCGTACAAAAGCAAATGTATACCGATCAAGGCAATAAGTCTTACTATGAAGCTTATGCCTCTGGTATGGATACAGCTGACAGAATTTTGTCAGATGAGACTATGTCACTTGCTAATGCTACCACTAAATTCTTTGATGCTTTATCCACAGCTGCAAATTCTCCAACTTCTGCTGCTAATAGAAATGAGGCTAAAGGTCAATTAGAGAACTTAGTAGGCCGTATCAATTCAGCTAACAATACTTTAGTTGATTCTTTAAATGAAGTTAACGGCAAAATCTCTGATGAAGTTGCTGATATTAACTCCTACACTCAAGCTATCTGCAAAATCAATGACGAGATTAGAGTTTTATCCTTATCAGATGTAGCAACAAACAATGAAATCTACATGCAAATGTTAGATGAGCGTGATCGCTTAATCGGCAAGTTATCAGAGCATGTAGCTATCAATGTTCAAATACAATCTGACAATACTTATGAAGTTTACATGGATTCAGGTATGCTACTTGCTAATGGCGATACCTATGCAACTTTAGTACAAGGTCAAAACGAATTTGATGTTACTAAAAGTGAAATCCATTTAACTTACAATTCAATCGCTGGTGGTAGAAAAGATAATACTGACGTAAAGCTAACTAATAACTCTATTGGTGGTGCTTTAGGTGGTTATTTAAATTCTACAACCGAAATTCGTAATTCTATGCGTGAAATCGGTAAGCTTACTGTAGCTTTAGCCGATGCATTGAACGTTCAAAACAAAGCAGGTTTCACCCTTGAGGATATTGCAGGTTCTAACCTAATCAATGTTAAAGGTGTTTATGCTACCTCAACTAACGATACTCAAGGTTTATACTGCACCTTTAATGAAGGTCAAGGTTCCAACGTTCAAGGTTATGATTTTAAAGTTTCTTTCTCTGACGGTGATTTACACGTTTACAGAGTTGAAGAAGATGAGCGTATGGTGGAAATCACTGCTGATATTCCTGCAGCTGATATCGTAACTAACGGTAACAACACCACCATCACTTTAAATGAATATGGTCTAACCTTTAATATGAATGCTTCTTTAAATCAATTAAAGAATGATAAGACTGTATTCTATGTACAACCAACTTTAATGGTAGGCTCTACTGTTGAATCAAATGTTTCAAAGCCAGAGGACTTTGCTTTTGCCTCAGCTGTAAGAACTGGTACTAAAGCTGACAACTATGGTAATGCAACTATCGTATTATCAAGCTGTACTAATACTGGTGCTGATTTTGGTGTTTCAGTTGATCCTGCTACTAAAAAGCCTGTATTTAACACTGGTGCTCCATCACAAATTAAGATTGATGCTCAAGGCAACTATCTAATTTATGACAATAACAATACCTTATTAGGTATGGCACCTGCTAGCACTAAGGGTACTAACGTATTTGCTAATGCAGTAACTTATGATCTGGCTACAAATAGTTTTACTAACACTCCACTTGCTGGTAATAACGGTTATCCTGGCTATGACGTATCTATTAACGGTACTGTTAAAGAGAACGATGAGTTCTATGTTGAGATTAACTCAGGCGGTCAAGCTGATAACTCTAACGGTAATGCTTTAATTGGTATCAGAAGTCAGTCTATTGTACGTTCAACTGGTTCAAGCCAAGTTACCACCTTTAATGACGGTTACGCTAACCTTTTAGGTGAACTAGGTACTTCAATTACCACTGCTACTGCTAATAAAGATGCAGCTGCTGCAAAACTTGAGCAAACCACTAAGTTATACCAGTCAACAGCAGGTGTAAATCTAGATGAGGAAGCTACAAATCTTGTGATGTATCAACAAACCTATCAAGCTTGTGCCAAGATTATTGAAGCTTCACAAACCATTTTTAATGCTCTAATTGGTGCATTCTAAGGAGGTGAGCTATGAGAATTTCAACCACCATGCAGTTTACTAACAGTTTGTCTTATATTCAAAAGTCAAACACAAGTGTAGATGAAGCTTCTAACCGTTACAATTCAGGCTTAAAGTTTCAAACTGCCGGCGAGAATCCATCAGGCATGGCCTCTAAGGTAAAGTATGAAGGTGCTATTAGCTCTTACAAGCAATACGCTAAAGACGGAGGTCTTGCTGCTAACACTTTATCTGAAGAAGAAACTGCATTGCAATCTATGTGGTCTGCTTTATCAAGCATTAACACCCGTTTAATTCAGTGTGTGGATGGTTCTAATGATCAAAACAGCTTGATTGCCTTAGCAGAGGAAATTGGTCAAACAAGAGATCACTTATATGATCTTATGAATACCCAAAATACTGACGGTGAGTATATTTTCTCTGGTGCACAAAGTGATATTCCAACTTACACTTTAACCTCAGATGGTCACTATGTATGCCAAGCTGACGGTTCAACTCGTAGTGTGTTAGTGGCACCAAGTATCACTGTACAAGTATCAGATTCAGGTTTAGATGTTTTTGAAAACTGCCGTTTAGCTGACACCATGACTGTTACTGCTACTCCTAATATTGGTAGTAGTGTAATTTCCTCATATGGAGATTTTGGTGATCTTTATGATAAGTATTATTCACCTGCTACAGGTGCTAACAATACTTTGACTATTAACGTAGCAAATGACAATTCCTTTGAATTGTTAGCACCAGATGGCACTGTAATTGAGACTGGTGAGGTAAATCTTGAGGATGGCACTATCAATGTAAAAGGTATGGAGTTTACTATTCCTGATCCTGAAAATTATGCTGGTACCATCGAGATTGAACTTGATCCTCCTAAGACTGACAACATCTTAAATGCTTTAACCAAGATTGTTGACATTATTGAGGATGAATCTATCTCTAATACCGACAAGATTGCAGCTATCACAGAAGCTCAAGTTAATGTTCAAAACGCTATGACTCGTTACGATTCATATCGTGGTAAGGTCGGTGCTAGACAAAACACCATTGCCACAATTTTAACATCTAACAATTCTTTATCTGATATTAAGACCGAATCAAAGGCAAATGTATCTGAGGTTGATGCCTTTGAAGCTGCTTCTGATTTGATTCAGTCTCAAAATCAGTTAAATGTTTCAAGACAGATTTATAGCATGCTTTCAAAGCAATCACTATTTGATTACATATAATAACTTAAGAGGAAGAGAAAAATGATTAACTTAAATACTGTTGCAAATGCAAACCATGTAGCTACCACTACTTTAGACAACAAAACTAATGTTGCAACTGCAACTGAGGTTAACAAGCAAGTTAACACTGGTGCCTCTGCAGTAGTTGAGTTACAAACCAATGTTGCTGATGTAAATGCAAAAAGCTCTATCAAAGTAGATGCAACTAATGCAAAAGCTTTTGTTGCTGATATCGCAGCTATGCTAGGTCAATCAAATGGTAGCGTACAAGCTAACTTAAATGGTTTTGACGCTGCAAGACTACTAGCTTAACCAAAGATTTGGCCTTGCCTTTGAGGCAGGCCAAAAATTTTTGTAAAAAATATTAAAGTTTGTAAAAAGGCTGTCCGTTATACAAAATAGGAGATATGTAATACCTGTATTTTGGGTATAAATAACCATTTATAAACTTCAGACTAAAAAAACTGGAGGAATGAGTTATGACTATGACAGCTATCAATTCAACCTCATTAGAGAAAACTACATACCAAAATAAAATAACTCAAAAGCCTGATACCTTTAGATTACAGGATGTAATCGAGGATGAGGATAAAGTAGTTACTAGTGCTAAAGAGCCTACAACTACTAATGAAACCGAGGATACTAAAGTAAATCCTGACGATAAAAAGATCTCAAAGGCACTACAAGAGCGAAATGAGAAATTAGCTCAAGAGCGTATGAATGATTTAAATCGTCAGAATATCGGTTTGGCTTTTAGTTTTGATAAAGATACTGATAACACTATCGTAAAGGTAACTGACTTAAATACTGAGAAATTAGTTCGTCAAATTCCATCAGAGGAATTCTTAGAGTTATCTAAGCGTTTAAATGAGTATCAGCAAAACAATCAAGTAACAGCTCAAAGCAAAGAGAAATTTGCTAAAGGTCTGTTCCTAGACGATATTGTCTAATCATTTTTCTACTCTCACAACTCTCCTTTTTAGGAGAGTTGTGCTCTCATATCTTTAATTTTTTCTTTTCTCTTTCTTTAAAATCCGTCATAATCAGCTTCTATTTAGCTTTGATGAAAAAGTGTGGCATTGGTGACACTTAATTGTTAAAAAAACATTCAAGAAAAATCAGAATCGAACGATAATAAATATATAAGACATAAGTATTTTTGGTTTGCAGGAGATCCAAATGTACGGTAGAAATTTAAAAGCGTATAAAAAAACAAATTTAGAGGCTGAGTTATCAGTTGCTGATCCTCATCGTGTAATTCAGATGATGTATGAGGGCTTAATTGAGCGTTTATCTCAGGCTAAAGGTGCAATTATGCGCCATGACTATGAGTATAAGGCTGATAGAATTTCAAAAGCTGTTGGCATTATCAATGGTCTACAGTCAGCTTTAGATAACCGCTCAAACCCAGAGTTAGGTCAGAGGATGTTTGCCTTATATGACTATATGAAGGAGTTATTAACTAAAGCTTCAGTATCTTTGGATACAGCCCCTATTGATGAGGTTATAAACTTAATCCTTCCAATTAAGCAAGCCTGGGATCAGATCCCTCAAGATATTAAAGAAAAGACTAATCAGCAGATCTTAAATTCCCCTGATTACTAAACTAAAGAGTGCCTTACGCACTCTTTTTTCTGTTAGTAAGTTTTGCTCTCATAGAGCAAAACAAACCTAAAACAATAATTAATCCACCAATTGCTTCTTGAATTACAAATTTCTCTTTTAAAATAGTAATACCAAAAATAACGCCAAATAATGGAATTAAGTAAACAAAGGTTCCACCTTTGCTTGCTCCAACTTTAGTGATAGCTACATTCCAGGAAACAAAAGCCACCACGCCTGCAAGAATTGATAAAGTAAGAAAAGCTATAATATCAGTAGTATTAAGCCTATATAGTTCTAAAGAGTCAGTGGCAACTCCAGTGATTGTGCAATAAATGGCACCAAATAAACCAGTCCAAGCTGTAACTGTAATTGGACTAATATTCTTTGATAGTTTCCAACTTATAACTACGTATATAGACCACATTGCCTCGCAGATAATCACTAAGATCTCACCAAAGTTAATTCTTAAAGAGAGTAGTGCATTGATGGAGCCTTTACATACAATAAAGATAGCTCCAATACAGCAAAGAGCTATGCCTAGCCAGCCTAATTTGCTTAATTTCTCGCCAATAAAAATCAAAGCTAAGGTTGAGGTTACAGCAGGTCCGATACTTTCAATTAAAGCCGCATTAGAAGCAGGAATGGTTCGTAGTGCCTCAAAGAATAAGTAGTTATGTAGATAAATACCTACACAGCCCATAATCAATAGGATTTTAAGATCTCGCCAAGGAACAAGGATGGCCTTTTTGCCTTTGGCTAAATACAAAAAGGGAAACAAAATAGCTGCTACTAAATAAAATCTTGTTGAGGTTATTAGTAGTGGACTCATACTGTCTTTTAAGTATCTGCCACAAATTGGACTAAAAGCCCAAAAGATGCAAGCAACCATCAATAAGGCGTAGTATTTTGCAAGCTTATTAGTTCTCATAACAGTTCCTAAGGATTAAAGATAGACATCATTATATGATAGTGGGTGCAAAGTTGTTGTCTTCAAAATCAAAAAAAAAAGCTCCCAAGGGAGCTTTTTTTCTAACAGTTAACTTATTAGATAGTTTGAACTGACATGGTGTTGGTGATTCCTGATGGAACTAAAGCACCGTTAACCATAACGATCTGATCACCAACCTTTGCTAAACCTAACTCAACAGCTAGCTTCTTACCTAATTGGAAGAACTCGTCAGTTGAAGTGATGCGGTTTACAATCTTAGGTAGAACACCACGAGTTAAGCATAATTGACGTGCAGCCTTTACGTTAGGTGTTAAAGCTAAGATTACAGCCTCTGGGTTGAACTTACGGATTGCACGAGCTGAATTACCGTGCTCAGTAGCAACAACGATAAGAGGTGATTTTAGAGTTGTAGCAGCTTCTACAGCAGCTAAACATGCTGAATCAGTTACGTTGTGAGCTGGAGCAACCTTGCGGAATACTTCGTCGTGGTTCTCTTCAACATAAGCATCAGTACGCTCACAGATGGTGTTCATAGTGCGAACAGCCTCACGTGGGTACTTACCCTTAGCTGACTCACCTGATAACATAACTGCATCAGTACCGTCTAAGATAGCGTTGGTTACGTCACCAGCTTCTGCACGGGTAGGACGTGGATTCTTAATCATAGAATCTAACATCTGAGTAGCAGTGATTACTGGCTTACCAACTGCGTTACAACGCTTGATGATGTGTTTCTGAGCGAAAATAACTTCTTGAGCAGGGATTTCAACACCCATGTCACCACGAGCAACCATGATACCATCAGCAGTTGCTAAGATGTCCTCAAAGTTATCTAAGCCTTCTTGGTTCTCAATCTTACAAATGATCTTGATGTCGTTACCGCCATTTGCGTCTAGGAAGTTACGGATATCTAAAACGTCTTCCTTAGTACGGGTAAATGAAGCAGCGATGAAGTCAACACCACGCTTGATACCAAATAGTAAATCGCCCTTATCTTTCTCTGATAAGAATGGCATAGAAATGTGAGTGCAAGGTAGGTTAACACCTTTGTGCTCGCCTAATTCACCGTTGTTTTGAACTTCACAAACAACGTCTGAACCTTGGATATCGATAACTTTTAAGCCGATTAAACCGTCATCTAATAGAACAGTTGAACCGATCTTTAAATCTTTTGCTAAATCAGGGTAGGTTACACCTACTTTTGACTTGTTGCCAACAAATGAAGCGTCAGCTGTTAAAACGATCTTGTCACCAGTGGTTAAAGTAACATCTTCGCCGTTCTCTAGATCACAAGTTCTGATTTCAGGACCTTTAGTATCTAAAAGAACTGCAAAAACCTTACCAGTCTCTTCCATGATTGCATTGATGTTAGTGATACGACCACCGTGCTCTTCGAAGTCACCGTGTGAGAAGTTTAATCTCATAACATTCATGCCAGAGTTTAATAAGGTTTCCATAATTTCGCGCTTCTCGGACTTAGGACCGATAGTGCAGACCATTTTAGTCTTTTTCATAGTGTAGGCTCTCCTAGCGGAGTTTAAAGGTTAAAGGATATGTTTAAAATTCACGCAAATTATAACAGAAAACTTTAAAAATAATAGAGTAATTTTGTAAACGTTTCTAAAAAAAAATCGAGCCTTAAAAAGCTCGATTTTTATCACGGTTTAATCTACTTAAGATCTATTAAAAGAACTTAACATACATAAGTAGTTGTAAACCTAATGAAATGAATGAAATTGCAGCTGCACTGCCGTATGCAATGTACCATGTTAATTTTGAGTGAATACCAAAATCATGGCTTGAGTGGTGCATTCTGTGTAAAGCATAGAAGCTTAATAAGAAGATTACACCAAATACGCATAGGCTTAAGAACCAGTTGCTAAAAATTCCATAAACCTGGCCTAGATTTAAGAAACCATTTTGTAGGTCTCCACTAGTTAAGCCAGCAGCAATTAGTACTACCATGATTGCAGGTAATACCATTGAAGCTACCATACCACCAGCACCGAACATTAACCAGTACATTGGCTCGTCAGAACGAGTTGGAAGAAATTGACGCATTGTAATTCTCCTTATTTGGTTAGGTAAGCAACAGCTAAGATAACAACAGTAGCACCTACTAGACCTAAGTATAGAGCTGCTTTGGTTACCCACTCTGGTAATAACTCAGTTGAGTTCTTGTTCATGAATACTCTAACTGCCTTAGGCATTAGGGCAAACCATGTTACAGCGTGGAATAGCTGTGAAACAAGAATAATCACATTAAGTGCGATAATAACTGGGTTACCTAAGAAGTTCTGTAGGTACCAAACATAAGGTGCAACGCCAGTTAGAGACTGATTTGGAGTTAACTCGCATAGAGCTAACATAAAGATACCAAATAGAATCTCTAATACAGCAAATAAAGCTAAAACAGCTGTACCTTCACGAACCATGTAGAAGATGTAGAATGGGTTCTCTAACCACCAGGTCATCTTCTTTACAGGAGGATTGTAAGGTTTACGAAATGACTTTACTTCGCTCATATTAATGCTCCGGTTTGATCATGTTGAATACGTAATCAGTAGCACTCATCTTCTTACCTAATTGGATTGCTGAAGATGGATCTACGTGTTTAGGACATACTTCTGAGCAGTAGCCTACGAATGTGCAGCTCCATGCACCTTCCTCAGAATTTAGGAATGGAGCACGTAACTTAGCACCAGCATCACGGTTATCAACATTGTAACGATATAGTAATGTTAATGCTGCAGGACCGATAAACTTAGGATTTAGTTTATATTGTGGGCAAGCTGCATAACAACAACCGCAGTTAATACATTGAGCAAACTGTAAGTAAGCTTCCATTTGCATTGGAGTTTGCTTAAAGTTCTTGTTTAAAGGCATATTAGCGTTCTTAGCATCAGGAATGATGTAAGGCTTGATACGCTCAATCTTCTCGATAAGATCTGATAAGTCAACAACAAGATCACGCTCGATAGGGAAGTTTGCTAAAGGCTCGATCTTCATGTCTTTACCTTCGTAGTCACGTAAGAAGGTCTTACATGCTAAGTGAGGTACACCGTTAACCATCATACCGCAAGAACCGCAAACAGCCATACGGCAAGACCAACGGAAGGATAAGCTTGGCTCAAAGTTGTCTTTGATGTAGAAAAGAGCTTCTAGAACAGAAGTATCCTTGTGATAAGGAACATCAAAGGTCTGCTCCCATGGCTCTTTATCCTGCTCTGGGCGGTAGCGAAGAACAGTAACTTTCATTGTCTTTTGAGTTGCTTCCATTATTTAGCCTCCTTTGCCTTTTTTGCAGCTTCAGCAGCTTCTGCTTCAGCACCGTATACACGCTTAGCAGGCTGGAAGGTTGTGATCTTAACTGGGCTTAGCTCGATTCTTGGCTCATCAGCACCTTCTTGCTTGAATGCTAATGAGTGCTTTAAGAAGTTTACGTCATCACGTTGCTTGTATGCACCATCAGGACCATCTAGACGCTGATGTGAACCACGTGACTCCTTACGGTTGATTGCAGAGTGAACCATACATTGAGCAACATCTAAGGTGTAACCTAACTCAATTAAATTCATCCACTCAGTGTTGAATACACGACCGCGGTCGGTTAAGCCAACGTTCTTGATGCGGTTTTGTAAAGTCTTTAGAGTCTCGATGGTCTTCTTCATTGACTCTTCTTCACGGTAAATACCAACACCTTCTTCCATTGACTGACCCATCTCATGACGGATCTTAGACATTGACTCAGTGCCCTTTACGTCAAATAGATCTAAAGCACGCTTTTGAGCAGCTTCTGCTTGACGAGCTAATTCAGGAGAATCGAAGTCTTTTAAGCTGTGTGCACGCTCAGCCATTGCGTCACCACCGATCTTACCGAATACGATGGTTTCAACTAATGAGTTAGAGCCTAAGCGGTTTGCACCGTGAATACCAACAGATGCGCACTCACCACCAGCATATAGACCTGGCATACGAGTTGCTGTATTACCATCGGTCTCGATACCACCCATAGTGTAGTGAACTACAGGACGTACTGGAACTGGAGCCTTAACAGGATCAACACCTGAGTAAGTCATAGCAAGTTCGCAGATTAGAGGTAAACGCTCATGTAAGTATTTCTCACCTAAGTGAGTTAAGTCTAAGTGAACAGCCTCACCTAAAGGATACTTAATGGTACGGCCTTTCTTTGACTCGTTCCAGAAAGCTTGTGATAGACGATCACGTGGACCTAATTCCATGTATTTGTTCTTTGGTTGTCCAACTGGAGTTTCAGGGCCTAGACCGTAGTCTTGTAAGTAACGGTAGCCATCCTTGTTATATAGAACACCACCTTCACCACGGCAACCTTCTGTCATTAGAAGACCGCAACCTAATAGACCTGTAGGGTGATATTGAACGAATTCCATATCACGTAGAGGTACACCATGACGGTAAGCTAAAGCCATACCATCACCAGTTACGATACCGCCGTTAGTATTGAATAGGTAGCAACGACCAGCACCACCAGTTGCTAAGAATACTGCCTTAGCATTGATCTGACGGAATGCACCATTTTGTAGGTCGTAGCAAACAACACCCTTACACTCACCATCTTCTTCTAATAAATCTAGAACGAAGTGCTCGTCAAAACGTTGAATTGAAGGGAATTGAACTGAAGTCTGATATAAGGTGTGTAACATGTGGAAGCCAGACTTATCAGCAGCAAACCATGTACGAGGTACTTTCATACCACCGAAACGACGTACGTTTACGTCACCATTTGGCTTACGGCTCCAAGGGCAACCCCAGTGCTCTAATTGATATAGCTCTTCAGGAGCTTGTCTTACAAACTTCTCAACTACATCTTGTTCACATAGCCAATCACCACCAGCTACTGTGTCTTCAAAATGCTTTTGATATGAATCGTCATCACGAACAACACCAGCAGCACCACCTTCGGCAGCAACAGTGTGTGAACGCATTGGGTAAACTTTGGAAATGAGTGCTACGCGAAGTTTTGGATCAGCTTGTGCAACAGCAATTGCAGCACGAAGACCGGTACCACCAGCACCCACGATAGCAACATCAAATTGATATTTTTCCACGTGAATCTCCTAAATGTAGTAGCTCTTAATTTAAGCTACTTGTTAGCAAGCAAAAAAACAGTCTAATTATAACTGTAAACAAGAATAAATGCTCAAATTAAAAGGTCAGAATTTGCTAAATATTTGATATTTAATAAAAAATAAAATCTACAATACTAGATTATTATTCTGTATTGTAGATTTTGCTTAAAAAGAGGTAATTTTAGTGCTAAATGATTAGGGAACGACCCATTTTTACAGGTAGACCTGTTTCAAAATCTTCTGGTAATTCACCGTTTTGATCAGACCATAAGCAGATGACAGTACTACCATATTTAAAGTAGCCAATTTCGTCACCTTTTTGATAACGAAGATTGTCATTTTCATAGGTTTTAATTTCAAGTCCTACTCTTCTATTGATAGTTCCACCCCAAGTGGTATGAATACTACCAACTAAAGCAGCACCTACCATAACTACACATAGAGGACCGATGGCGGTTTCAAAAAAGCACACAAGTCTTTCATTTTTAGTGTAGAGATCAGGCATATTAGAGATATTTCTACTGCCAACAGGGAAGAGTTTTCCTGGAACATGAATAGTCTTCTTTAAAGTTCCATCAATTGGCATATGGATTCTGTGGTAATTTGAAGGGGATAGATAAAGGCAAGCGTATCTACCATTTTCAAATTGTTGAGCATCATTACTGTCACCACCGACTAAAGCCTTTAAAGAGTAATCTAAGCCTTTAGCTTGGATTAAGCGACCATTATCAATAGTGCCAGCCTGTCCTACAGTTCCATCTACAGGGCAAACACCAACACAATCGGTAGCTAAAGGACGGGCGTTTTCTTCTAACTTACGAATGAAGAATTCGTTAAAGGTCTTGTAGGCACCTAAATCTTTGTTAGCAATTTCATCGGTATTGATATTAAAAGATTTGATGAAGTTTTTAATTAAAAACTGAGTGAATCTTCCTAAAGGTACATCAGTAAGTTTTGCAGATAAAGAAGATAGAGTAGTAAAAGGAGTTAGATACTCTACAGTTTTTAAAATAGCAGTTGTAAAAGACATGTACGCTCCATAATTAAATACATGACAGTAAATTTAATCTGATTTTACAAAATTTAGATATTATTGCAACTTACATAAAAAAAGATCTCAAGGATAAACTTGAGATCTTTTAACCAAATACAAAATTACCTAAATTTCAAATTGATGCACAATATCCACTAATTCCTCTAATTGTTCTTTAGTCTGATTGATATTGCTATTTACTGTAGATACTTCATTTGCAAGAGACTTTGATCCGTCAGTAATATTCTTCATATTTGAGGAGATCTCAGCTGTTGCAGTAGTTTGTTCTTCAGCAGCTGTAGCAATTTGAGTAATTTGATTTGAAACCTCAGCAACTTGGGTAGTTACGGTGTGTAAAATACCGTGAATTTCATTGGTTTCAGTGCTAATAGCATCCATTTGTTGTACAGAAACTTGCATTGCATCGTTAGCATCAGTTGCATAGGTTTGAATTTGAGTAACCATGTTAGTGATTTCTTGGGTAGATTTTGAAGTCCTTGAAGCTAAAGCACGAACTTCATCAGCAACCACGGCAAATCCCTTACCAGCTTCACCAGCACGAGCAGCTTCAATAGCTGCATTTAAGGCAAGCAAGTTAGTTTGTGAGGCAATCTCATCAATAGTTTGCACGATAGTACCAATCTTTTGAGCTTGATCAGCAAGTTTTTCCACAAGTTTTGCATCCTCACGGGATTTTTTAGCTTGTTCATCTAGCTTGTTGATAGTAATTTCAACTCTATTGATACCATTTTCTGTGGTGTTAGAAGATTGATTTGCAGATACAGATGCGTTTTCACAGTTATGAGCAATATCAGCAGTAGTTGAAACCATCTCTTCAGAAGCTGCAGCTACGGTCAAGGAATGAGATTGATTCTCTTGGGCTGTATTGCACATGATGTTAGCTGATTCATAGATATTAGTCATAGCTGTATTAACTGATTTAGTTACAGACTGAATCTTTTCAACGCTAGTACACCAAGCAGTACGCATAGTTTCTAGAGATTCTAATAAAGGCTTAAATTCATCCTTTCTCTTTGTTTGGATTTTATCGTTTAGCTTTCCTGAAGCTAAAGTTTTAGCAATAAGGATGATTCTGTCGATACTACGTACAATGAATCTTGGCATAGTAAATAGGATGTAGGCTACAAGTAAAAATTGTATTACAGCTGCCACGATTACAATTATTAATGGTTTTACGCTAGTTAAAGTTTCTACAGATTGTTTAGAAACATTGATTTGGTAACCATTAACTTTTAGTACGTTTTCTTGAATGATTAAAAAGTCTTTAATCATTGAGCCATTGAAAACCTCATTGCGTCCTTTTACATCACCTGATTTTACTAAAGGTAAGTAGTCCTTTTCATAGGTGTTTAGAAAGTATGAAACATGCTGTTTGATAGCGCCAATTTCGATAGGATATCTAGCAGTTTGCAATTTGTCTGCTGCAACTTTCATATCCTGCAAAATTTGGTCTAGCTTAGGCAATAAATCATTATCACTGTTAGACTCATTAAGTTTTTCAAAGATAGCTTTTGCTTCATATGCCCGGTCAGCTGTAGCTCTAGTACGACCATATCTTTCAGCTAAAGTGGTATGAACAAAGCCTGCTACATCGCGGTTACTAGCCATACTACTAATGGAGGTACCAGCAAGTAGTATGGACATGATTAACAATATTAGGTAACCAATTACCAATTTCCTTTTCAAGGAAAGATTTTCTAGAAAATTCATAGTGAGATCCTCCTTTTCAGTCCATCCATTCTTTTCATTTATCAAACAATCAACTAGTAAAAATTACAAAATTTTTACCTGTTCTTAACTTTATTATCGATACAAGTCGCAAGATTACTAATTCAAAAGTCAAAAATTGTGTGTTGAGTTCACATAAAAGGGAATACTATTCGTAAAAATGTGATATTGAAGGTATTTTTACAATGATCTATAGAGTGTTCACTGATATGGCACAAAAAAAATTCTTTAAAAAAAACTTGACTGAGA
The DNA here is from genome assembly GCA_902785325.1 of uncultured Succinivibrio sp. Taxonomy (GTDB): domain Bacteria; phylum Pseudomonadota; class Gammaproteobacteria; order Enterobacterales; family Succinivibrionaceae; genus Succinivibrio. The sequence goes on from CACZXZ010000001.1 coordinate 72,798, forward strand.
AAATTTGTTCTATATAATGCTCGAACATCGGATGCGGGAATAGCTCAGTTGGTAGAGCATAACCTTGCCATGGTTAGGGTCGCGAGTTCGAACCTCGTTTCCCGCTCCAATTCACTTCTTATCATTTCAATAGAAATCCTAAAAAACACAAAAAATCTTCTTTCAAGAAGGTCGTTTTTTCATTTCTTCTCTTGAAAAACCTTGTTTAGTCCACATATATACAAATAGACAATTTAAGCAAGTTGATTTATAGAGTATAATTTGCCCTATTATTTTTTTATTCAAACCATTTTATTTTAGATATTGACCATGTTTGTTACATCAATCGTTACCAAGATCATTGGTAGTAGTAATCAAAGAACAGTTCGTAAACTGTCAAAAATTGTAAAAACCATTAACGGCCTTGAGAGTCAAGTTCAAACTTTAAAGGATGAAGACTTTAAAGCTAAAACTGAAGAGTTTAAAAAGCGTGTAGCTCAAGGTGAGACTCTTGAAAACTTGTTACCAGAAGTATTTGCTGTAGCTCGTGAAGCTGCTAAAAGATCATTAGGATTAAGACCTTTTGATGTTCAGCTTATGGGTGGTATGGTTTTAAATGCAAATCGCATTGCTGAAATGAAGACTGGTGAAGGTAAAACCTTAACCGCTTTATTACCATGTTACTTAAACGCTTTAACCGGTAAAGGTGTTCACGTTGTTACTGTAAATGATTACTTGGCAAAGCGTGATAGCGATTGGTCAAGACCATTCTATACCTTCTTAGGTATGACTGTAGGTGTGAATATTCCTGGTTTAAGCCCTGAGGAAAAACGCCAAGCTTATGCTTGTGATGTTACCTATGGTACTAACAATGAATTTGGCTTTGATTATCTACGTGATAACATGGCTTATACCAAAGATCAAAAAGTGCAAAGAGAGTTAAATTACGCACTTGTTGATGAGGTGGATTCTGTATTAATTGATGAGGCTAGAACTCCTTTAATTATTTCAGGTGCAGCTGAAAATAGCTCTGCTTTATATCAAGCTGTAGATAAGTTAATTCCAGGTTTAATTTATCAAGAAAAAGAAGATACTGAGACCTACACAGGTGACGGTGATTACACCTTAGATCTTAAGGCAAAGCAAGCTTACTTAACTGAGCGTGGTCAAATTAAGATTGAAAACTCTTTAATTAAGGTAGGCTTATTAAAAGAAGGCGATAAGTTATTCTCCTCACAGCACATTACCTTATTACACCACGTAATGGCAGCCCTACGTGCTCACACTCTATTTAAGAGAGATGTTGACTACGTGGTAGAAAATGGTGAAGTTTTAATTATTGATGAGCACACTGGTCGTAAGATGGAAGGTCGTCGCTGGTCAGATGGTCTTCATCAAGCTGTAGAAGCAAAAGAAGGTGTTGAGGTTCATTCTGAAAACCAAACTCTAGCTTCTATTACTTTCCAAAATTACTTCCGTATGTATCACAAGTTAGCTGGTATGACTGGTACTGCTGATACTGAAGCTTACGAATTCCAGCAGATTTACGGTTTACAAACAGTGGTATTGCCAACTAATCGTCCAATGATTAGAAAAGATCTTCCTGATCTAATCTATTTATCAGAAAACGATAAGTACAACGCTATTGTAGAAGACATTAAGCAAACTATTGCTAAGGGTAGACCTGTACTAGTTGGTACTATCTCTATTGAGAACTCAGAGAAGTTATCAAGATTATTAGATAAGCTTGGTATTAAGCATCAAGTTTTAAATGCTAAGTTCCACGAGAAGGAAGCTTATATCGTAGCTCAAGCAGGTCGCCCATCTACCGTAACCATTGCAACTAATATGGCAGGTCGTGGTACTGATATTATCCTAGGTGGTAACTTAAAGGCTGATATCGATGCTTTAGGTCCTGATGCAACAGCTGAGCAAATTGAAAAAGTAAAACAAGATTGGCAAAAACGCCATGATGAGGTTTTAGCAGCTGGTGGTCTACACATCATCGGTTCAGAAAGACATGAATCCCGTCGTATTGATAATCAGTTACGTGGTCGTGCTGGTCGTCAAGGTGATCCTGGCTCATCAAGATTCTACCTATCTATGGATGACAATCTAATGAAGCTATTTGGCTCTGAGAGATTGAAGAATTTCATGAAGCGTATGGGTATGTCTGATGGTCAACCTTTAGAGCACAAGTTCATTACTCGTGCCATTGAATCAGCTCAAAGAAAAGTTGAAACTAGAAACTTTGATATTCGTAAGAGCCTACTTGAGTATGACGATGTTGCTAACGAGCAAAGAAAGGTTATCTATGAGGAGAGAAATTCTCTATTAGAAGGTCAGGATATCTCAGATACTATTCACACTATCTTTGAGGATGTATTAGATGATGTTGTATCAGAATATATCCAACCAAACTCTTTAGCAGAGACTTGGGATCTTGAAGGCTTACAAAAGCGTTTAGCATCAGAGTTCTTTATTGATGCTCCTGTAGCTCAATGGCTAAAAGATGATGACAAGTTAGTTGAAGCTGATGTTCGCAACAAGGTAATTGCTCTTGGACATGAAATGTACAAGAAGAAGTGCGATATCATCGGTGCTGACAACCAAAAACAACTTGAAAAGCAAATCATGTTGCAGTGTATTGATACTCTATGGAAGGAGCATTTAGCTGCAATGGATTACATGAGACAAGGTATTGGTCTACAAGGCTATGCTCAAAAGAATCCTAAGAATGAGTATAAGATCCAATCCTTTAACTTATTTAGTAAGATGCTAGATAATTTGAAGATCCAAGTAGTTTCAATTCTATGTCGCATTCAAGTAAGACTAAAGACTGAAGAAGAAGCTAAAGCAGAGCAACAAGCAAGAGAGCAACAAGCTCTAGAGGCTAAGATGCGCGAGGAAGCAGCTGCTTATGCAAATATGCATATTGGTAGAAATGATCCTTGCCCATGTGGCTCAGGTAAGAAGTTTAAACAGTGTCACGGCAGATTTGTTTAAACTAGCAGTTTAACTTATAAAAAATCCTGATTGGTAAAAAAAATAATCAGGATTTTTTTTACCAATAAACAAGATGTATTTGCCATTTAGAGCTAAAGTTCTAAGAAAACGCATGATTTAAAATTAAAAAATCTCTTGACGGAACAAAGCTTATATGGTTTAATATGCGCCGTTGCCCAGATAGCTCAGTCGGTAGAGCAGGGGATTGAAAATCCCCGTGTCGGCGGTTCGATTCCGTCTCTGGGCACCATCTAAAATTTGACCATTTCTTATATGCCCAGATAGCTCAGTCGGTAGAGCAGGGGATTGAAAATCCCCGTGTCGGCGGTTCGATTCCGTCTCTGGGCACCATCTAAATCTCAATCAAATAAAAATCACCATCAAGCAGTCTGATTTTTGATTTTTCCTAAAATTATTGCTACAGCTACATTTTTTTTTGCGCTTTTTGACAGATATACTATTTTTGTTATAGCGCATTTGTTTGACATAGATAAAAAATATGTATGCAAAAATCGGTTTTTGTTGAGTTTGCTATAATCGGTAATATAATGAAGGTAAGCTATCCAATAAAAGATAGCATAAAAATCACGTTTATATAAAATACAGACTTGGAAAGAACTTGTAGATGAAAAAGCAGATATCGCTTCCAACTCAATCTGAAATAGCTCTGCAAAACCTTGGTAAATTAATTAAAACTGTAAGAATTAGACAAGGTATCACAGCTACTGCTATGGCTGAGCTCATGGATACAACTAGAGTAACCTTAGGATCAGTTGAAAAAGGTGTTTCCTCTGTTTCTATCGGTAATTACATTAAGGCATTGTCAATTTTAGGTTTAGATTTAAAATTATTTGATGTCCTTGAAGAAAAACTTACTGGTTTGTAAATCACTTTAATAAAGCCTAGCATCTGCTAGGCTTTATCATCTCTTACGTGCAATTTTCACAATAGTATTAAACAATATTCATTTTTGTGCTAAATTATACTCACGTACTATAAATAATATTGGATTTTAAAGTGGAAGAAGTTAAAACAGCAACACCACGTTTATCTTTACGTCCAAGAAATAATGACGGTAAGAGCAGTGGTTCAAGATTTAGCTCTAATGGTTCAAAATTTGGCACTAGAGGTTTTAATAAGCCTCGTAAGCACTTTGATAGAACCAAAGACAGACAAAAGGGAATGGTTAATGCGTTTGTTCAAGGTAAAGGACAAAATGCAGCACTTAAGTGGTTAATGGAATCTCGTGTTCCTGTAAGTGTATTCTTAGTAACTGGTGTTAAGTTTGAAGGTTTAGTAAGTGCTTTTGATGCCTTTACTATTAAGATTTCAGATGTAAAACACAATCAGCAATTGATTTATAAAGATAAGATTTCTACCATTACCATCAAAAAGCCTGATGGTGCAAATCACGGAAAGAAACCTTTTATGTCAGCACCTCAGTTCTCAAGTGGAAAGTTCCAAGGCGAGAATGGTATGTCAATGCCACTTGCAGGGGATGAGAATCATGATGATGGTGTAACCTTGCCAAAGACTCATATTCCATATCAAGGTTAATTAAATTACAGGATGGTTTTTACCATCCTGTGTGATTAAAGCACTAAGCTTTAATTACTTCTACAATTTCATCTCTATCAACTAACACGCAATCAAAACCACCGTTTTTAGCAGCTTCTACACCAAGTTGACCGTCTTCAAAAACTAAACAGTCACAAGGTTTTAAACCTAGTTTGTCAGCTGCAGTTAAAAAGGTTTCAGGATGTGGTTTGTGGCAAGTTACGATATCTGCAGTAACTAAAGCATCAATGTAATCGTAAAGACCTCTTAATTTTAAGATATAGGTTGCATTTGGAACTCTAGTACCTGTACCAATTGCAATTTTAAGTCCCTTCTTTTTAGCTTGCACTAAAATATCTGCAATCTTTGGGAATAATTCGACTTTATCGATGTTTTGGGTATAGACATAAATCTTGCGTTTTACAAATTCGTCGATATCACCAACATTTTCACCTCTATCTTTAAAGAATTTGGCGATATCTTTGCTAGAAGATCCTCCTAATCTATAGATCTCCTCATCTTTGATTTCAAAACCGTGCTCTTTGGCAACTTGTTGCCATGCTCTAACATGAAATGGCATGGAGTCGGTTAAGGTTCCATCTAAATCAAAAATAATGCCTTTATAGCGATAAATAAAACTTGTATCCATGGTGTTTCCTATTGGTGAAAATTTAGCTCAATTATAACAAAGGCTAAAAATGGTTTTGTGTTTTTATTAGTGCACAAATATTCGTAATTTTTTTAACTAACTTCTTCACTTTGCTAAGTCTTTGATATACTCATATTAAACAAAGAATAGTTAGGCAAAGTTATGGGTTTAAAAGAATTATCTTGCCAAGTTCTAGTGATAGGCGCTGGATCTGCTGGTATTGAAGCTTATAAAAATGCAGTTACACAGGGTAAAGACTGTATCATAGTTGATACAGGACCTTTAGGTACTACAGCTCAGCGCTCAGGTGAGCTTCCTGTATCTTTGCTTATGCAAGCTGGCTCATCTTTAAATGCCATGAATAATCTGCAAGATTTAGGCATTGTACTTCCTGCTAAAGTAAGTGCGGATACTTCAAATGTACTCTCCTCTATGAGAGCTGTAAGAGCAAGAGCTACAGCTGAAGTATTGTCCTTTATGTATAAAATTCCTGAGAGCAAGCGTATTCGTGGTCTAGCTACTTTTATTGATCCTCATTGTGTAAAAGTTGATGAGCACACTCAAATTACTTTTGAAACAGCGGTTATTGCTACAGGATCATCTCCTTTAGTAACCTACGAACAATCTAAATTAAAAAACATCTTAACTACTAACGAGTTTTTTGAATTAGAGAAGTTGCCAGAATCAGTAGCTATCTTTGGTAGTTCAAAAATTGCTTTAGAGCTAGGTCAGGCTCTATCTTATTTAGATGTAGAAGTAGCAGTTTTCGGTCAAAGAAAATTGTGGTCTTTAACAGATGATTCAGTTTTAACTGTTGCTCATCAGTTGTTATCCTCAAAATTTAATTTACTAGTAGATACTTACATTACTTCTATGGAAGATGAGATAGATGAGGAAGGTTATGCTATCTACTACATTGATGATAGAAGTTACGAAAACTATCTACACATGCAAAGTGTAATTGCAGCAACTGATAGAATTCCAAATATCAATGGTATGAATTTACCTAAAATTGGGATTAAGTTATCAAGAACAGGTTGCATCTTAAATGATCCTCTAACACAGCAAACCTCGGTTCCTCATATCTTTGCAGCTGGTGATGTTTGCCATGATCATCAGTTATCCTCTATAGCTATTAGTGAAGGTAAGGTTGCAGGCTTAAATGCAGCTACTTACCCAAGTTTAGTAAATAAACCATCTCAAGTTCCCGTCGATATCGTTTATACCGATCCTGCTTTAGCTATTGTGGGTAAAAATCTTGATGAAATGAGAGAGTATGCAAGAAACACTCATGACAACTTTATCATCAGTGAAGTGCGCTTATTGCAAGGTCATATAAGAGGTTTGAGAGAAGATGGTGGCATTATTAACATCTATACCTCAATTAAGTCTCATTTAATTTTAGGTGCAGAAATTTGCGCTTATAAAGGTGATCAGATAGCTCAATTCCTTGCTTTAGCTATGCAAAAGAATATGACTGTAGATGAATTATCACAATTTACTTATTGCCATCTTTCTGCTGAGTCTGTGATTGGCTTAGCTGCAAAAGAGGCTTTAAGGAAACTAAACAAAGGTTAAAAATAATGGAAAAGACAATTGTATTAGCTTCAGGAAACGAAGGTAAAGCTAGAGAATTTCGTTCAATCTTAGAGCCTTTAGGCTTTAAAATTATTCTACAAAAAGAATTAGGTATTGACTCTCCTATAGAAGATGGCAAAAGCTTTTTAGAAAACGCTATTATCAAAGCACGCTATGCAAGTTTAAAAAGTAATATGTGGGCTTTAGCGGACGATTCTGGTCTTGCTGTAGATGCTCTAAATGGGGCTCCTGGTATTTATTCAGCTCGTTTTGCAGGAGAGCATGGTGATGATAAAGCTAATAATCAGAAATTATTAGAATTATTAAAGGATGTACCTGCTCAAAAACGTACCGCTCGTTACTATTGCGCTTTATGTCTAGTACGCCACGGAGATGATCCTGTACCTTTAACTGTAGTGTCATCTTGGGAAGGCTCTATTGGTTTTAAAGAGTTAGGTAGTGGCGGTTTTGGTTATGATCCGTTATTTCAAGTAACAGGTAGAAACTGTACCGCAGCTCAATTACCACCACAAATTAAAAATTTAATTTCTCACAGAGCTCGCGCGATACAGGCTTTAACCTACAAATTAAAATACAACCTACATGACTAATCAATTACCACTAGGTTTATACGTTCATTATCCTTGGTGTAAACGCAAGTGCCCTTATTGTGATTTTAACTCTCATCCAATAAATGAGAGTTTGATTACAGACAAAAGTTATCTAAATGTTTTATTACAAGATTTTCAAGAAAATCTGACCTATATTGATAATAGAAAGTTTTTATCAGTGTATTTTGGTGGTGGAACACCATCTTTATTAGCCCCTAATTTAATGGCTTTACTTCTAAAAGAAATCTCTCCATATGTAACTTCAGATACTGAGATTTCAATGGAGGCAAATCCAGGCACTGTAGATAAAGATAGGTTAAAAGCCTACAAAGATATAGGTATTAACAGAATAAGCTTAGGTGTACAAAGTTTTAATGATAAATCTTTAAAACTTTTAGGCAGAATTCATGATGGAAAAACTGCCCTTAATGCCTGCAATGCAATTGTAGAAGCTGGTTTTGATAATTTTAATCTAGATATTATGCATGGTCTGCCTTTGCAGCATAATCAAGAGGCTTTAGAGGATTTAAACAAGGCTATAGACACAGGTTGTAACCATTTATCCTGGTATGAACTCACTATTGAGGAAGATACTTATTTTGGAGCTCATCCACCTAAACTTCCAAATGAAGATGAGTTGTCCTTAATTGAGGAAAGTGGTTTTGAGTTATTAGCTAAAGCAAATTTTGAGCGTTATGAGGTTTCAGGTTATACCAAAAATAAACGCTGCTTACATAATCAAAACTATTGGTATTTTGGAGATTATTTAGGTATAGGAGCAGGTGCTCATTCTAAGATTAAGCTTAAAGATATTACCTATAGAAAAGCTAATTTAGAAGATCCTAAAGCCTATATGCAGAGTGTTGAAAATAATAGCGTTAAGTTTTTTAAAGTAGACAAAGATTCTTTACCTTTTGAATTTATGCTAAATAGGTTAAGAATTTTTGACAAAGTAAAAATTGATGAATTTACTAATACCACCGCTCTTGATTTTTCAGTGGTAGAAGACAAGTTACACAAAGCTTGTGATAAAGGCTTATTAGTTATAGAGAATGACAGCTTTTATTTAACTAAGCTTGGACGTTGGATGTTAAATGACATCCTAGAAATGTTTTTATAAATGATTGGTGAAAATAGAAGGTATGACTATGGATACTCAAGCAAAGCAAATAAAGAAACTACTTTCACAAAAAACAGCTCCTAAAGGAGATCTTAAAGTAGATTTTCGAGTAGCTTTATATGTGGTAGTAGCTTTATACCAATTAGATTTTTCTAATCCAAGAAACTTTGGCATGTGCGCTCACTTTTTATCCAAAGTTGGATTTGAAGGTGATGTTAGCAAATTTAGTAAAAAAGATTATTTGCAAACTATAGACGATTTAGTTGCTAAAGGATCACTATTAAAGGTAGGCAATAGCAGTATTTATGCAGCTCCTTGTGATATCAAAGTAATTACCACAAAAGTAAAAGCCAAACTTGAGCCTACTTTATCTTTAGGTGGAGATAAAGTTTATTTTTACTACCTAGAAGATGAGGAAGGTAAAGAATATAGCTTATCTACTGATGTCGTGTTATTACCAAATGATGTGGTAGAGGCAAGTTTAAGTGTTAACTCAGATAAAGCCTTTGTAAATAAGATTGTTAAAGCAAGACAATGTGTTTTAGGTAGACTAATGCTTCTTGGTAATACCGCAAAGCTAATTGCCGATGAACCTAATTTGTCAGCACTAACTTTTACCTTTGATAAAAAGGCAGATCTTGGGGAAGCTAAAGCTGGTGATGTAATCATCGCTCAAATTACCAAAAGAAAGACTAACAACTCTTTTTCTGTAGTAACAAGAGAAGTGGTTAAAGACATTGGTAACTTAAATAACATTATTGTAATGTCTGTATTACGTAACGATATTCCTTATACCTGGCCTGACAATTTCAATAGAGTGCTTGCAAGAGTCCCAACAGAGGTTAAAGCCTCTGAAGCAAAGGGCAGAGTAGATTTACGTAAAGTTCCATTAGTAACAATCGATGGTGAGGATGCAAGAGACTTTGACGATGCTGTATATTGTCAAAAGGAAGGTAAAGGTTGGAGATTATTTGTATCTATCGCCGATGTATCCTACTACGTAAAGCCAAATTCTGCTTTAGATCATGAAGCGGTAAATCGTTGCAATAGCTGTTATTTCCCAAATTTTGTAATTCCAATGTTGCCTGAAAAACTATCTAACGGTATTTGCTCTTTAAATCCTGACGTAGATAGATTGTGTATGACCTGTGAGATGGTAATTTCACATTTAGGAACCATTGAAAGCTACAAGTTCTATCCTGCTATTATGAGATCTCATGCCCGTCTAACTTATACTGAAGCTTGGCAGATGATTAAGGAGGGAACTGCTAAGTTTGAGGAGCATAAAGCTGTAATTGAACACGTAAAAGAGCTTTATAACCTATATCAAGCCTTTAAGAAAGCTCGTATCAATCGTGGTGGTATCAGTATTGAATCTGACGAATTACACTTTGTGTTTGATGAGCATATGGACATTCAAGGTGTAGCTCCACTTGAGAGAAACGATGCTCACAAGTTAATTGAAGAATGTATGATTGCAGCTAACGTAGCCGCTGCTTGCTTTGTTAGTGAAAATGACTACAAGACTTTGTATCGTGTTCACGCAAAGCCAATGGAGAAGAAACTTGAATTTTTAATCAATCAATTAGCAAAATTTGGCTTAAATCTTCGTGGTGGTGATAGTCCAACCTCAAAAGATTATATGTTGCTAGCAGATGCAGTTGAAAACCGTGAAGACGCTAAGATCATCAATAATTTAATCTTAAGAAGTATGTCAAAGGCTGAGTACTCACCAGACAATATCGGTCACTTTGGTTTAGCTTTAGAGAAATATGCTCACTTTACCTCACCAATTAGACGTTATGCTGATTTACAGTTACATCGTGTAATTAAATTCATTTTAGAAAAACAACAAAAACGCGATTGGGGTAAAATTGGTGCCCGTTCTTATACTAAGCCAGAGCTTGTGGCATTAGGTACTAAGTGTACTGATAGAGAAATTGCAGCAGCTAACGCTGAAAGAGAAGTAGACGCAAGTTTAGCCTGTGTTTACATGGAAAAATTCATAGGTCAAACAGTAGAAGGTACTATTACAGGTTGTACAAGTTTTGGTCTGTTTGTATACCTTGATAACTTCGGTGTGGATGGTATGGTTTATGTAGGTAGCTTTGATTCTTACATGACCTATAATGAAAAAGATCAGTCACTAGTTTCTGATAGAGGTCAAGTATACAGCATTGGCAAGAAGATTAAGGTGGTGGTAACTTCTGTAAACCATGAAGAGCGTAAGGTTTTATTAGCTCCTGCTAACATGGTAAGCAAAGGTGAATTAAATAACCTTAAGAAGACTTGTCAATATGCACTTGATAAGCGCAACAAGATCAAAGAAAATACTAAGACTCAAGATAAAGAGACTATCCTAAATAGTTTATCTGATATTGCTACTGCAAAAGATGCAAATGAGCAAGATCAGGTAGTAAAAAAGCGTAATTACGGTAGTTTAATGACCAGTCCATTTGGTGAGGAATTTAATAGTTCTGCTATGGATATGGATGATATTGGTGTTTTCAGAAAGAAGAGCAAGAAAAAATCATTTAGAAAAGGTAAGTAAAGCATGTTTGTAAGTCAAAAGAAGAATAAAGCTCGCGAAATTATTTATGGTATCAATGCAGCTATTACTGCTATTGAAACTACCCCAGAGAAGATCTTAGCTGCTTGGGTTGTAAAGGGACGTGAGGATGATAAGCGTATTAAGCAGATTGAGGCAATGCTTGCTAATATCGGCATTAGAGCTCAAGTTGCAATGCGTCACAGCCTAGATGAGAAAACTGAAAACGGTGTTCATCAAGGCATTGTTCTTGAGGTTGTTGCAACTCCTCCTAAAGATGAGCACTTTTTAGAAGAGTACTTAGAGAAGAAAAATGGTGAGCGCCAATTATATTTAATCCTAGATGGCGTAACCGATCCTAGAAATCTTGGTGCAGCCATGAGAAGTGCTTGGGCAGCTGGTGCTGATGCTTTAATTGTACCAAAGGACAAGTCAGCTTCTTTAACCCCTGTTGCAAGAAAGACCGCCGATGGTGCTGCTGAGCACGTACCTTTTGTTGCCGTAACAAATCTTGCTCGTACTATTGAGCTTTTAAAAGAGCACAATGTTGAGGTAGTAGGTTTAGCTGGTGAAACCAAAGATTCTATCTATGACTATGATTTCCAAAAGGCCACAGCTATTGTAATGGGCTCTGAGGAGTCTGGTATGCGCCATTTAACTAGAGAAAAGTGCGATGCTATCGTAAAGATCCCTATGGCAAAAGGCGTTGAATCTTTAAATGTTTCTGTTGCTGCTGGTATTGCCATGTACGAAGTAGTACGTCAATTCTTAAAGAAATAAAAAAACTCTTTGCTAGCACCTATGAGTGCTAGCAACTTGTCCTTCCTAAATGTTGCTATCAATTCCAAAATTCTTGATAAAAATCAAAAAAAAGATTGCTATTAGCTTTGATAAGCGTATAATATACGCACTCAGTCATGTAGCTTAAAAACTACATTCGTCTCCTTGTCTGATAATTTGACTGGTTTATCAGACTTTTACCGTAAGGGGCATTTTAATGCGTAACTACGAAATCGTTTTCTTGGTTCACCCAGATCAGACTGATCAGGTTCCAGGAATGATCGAGCGCTATAAGGGCGAGATCGAAAAAGCTGGTGGTAAGATCCACCGTCTAGAGAACTGGGGTCGTCGTCAATTGGCTTACCCAATTCAAAAAGTTCACAAGGCAACCTACGTTCTAATGAACGTTGAAGCTGAACAAGAAGTTATCGATACTATCGAAACTAACTTCCGTTTCAATGATGCTATTATCCGTAATCTAATCATCCGTACTAACGAGCCAGTTACTGAGCAATCACCTATGATGAAAGCTCGTGATGAGCGTCGTTCACGTGATGAGGATGTTGAGCGTCAAGTTTTAAAGTCTGAAGATGAAGCTGTTGAAGCTGAAGATTTAGCAGAAGCTGATGCACAATAAGGAGAAATAATATGGCTCATTACTATCACCGTCGTAAGTTCTGCCGTTTCACTGCAGAAGGCGTTACTGAGATTGATTACAAAGATGTAGCTTTATTAAAGAACTATGTTACCGAGTCAGGTAAGATCGTTCCAAGCCGCATCACTGGCACAAGCGCTAAGTATCAGCGTCAATTAGCAACCGCTATCAAGCGTGCTCGCTTCTTGGCTCTTTTACCTTACACCGACCTACAAAGCCGCTAATTAGGAGCTTACAATGGAAGTTATTCTATTAGACAAAATTGGCCGTTTAGGCGGTCTAGGTGACAAGGTTAAAGTACGTAACGGTTATGCTCGTAACTACTTATTACCTTTAAAGAAAGCTGTTCTTGCAACTAAAGAAAACTTAGCTAAGTTTGAAGCTGAGCGTGCTCAGTTCGAGGCTAAGATTGCTGCTGAGTTAAAGGCTGCTCAAGATCGTGCTGATAAGTTAAATGCTATCGGCAAGTTCGAGATTGCTGCTCAAGCTGGCGATGAAGGCAAGCTATTCGGTTCAGTTGGTACTCGTGATATCGCTGAAGCTGCTATCAAGGCTGGTGTAGATTTACACAAGTCAGAAGTACGTTTACCAGATGGTGTACTTCGTTCTGTTGGCGACTTCGATATCGAAGTTCAACTACACCCTGATGTAAAGACCACTATCGTTGTTTCAATCGTTCCAGAGAAATAATTAGTGTTCTTTATCTGAGAAAAACGGAGCGCTGCTCCGTTTTTTTATGGATCTTAATATGCTGTTACAACCTCTATTAAAATGGGCTGGCGGTAAACGCCAATTGTTAGGTGAACTTATTCGTCATTTACCTTCCCATTATGATCGTTATTGTGAGCCTTTCTTTGGTGGTGGTGCTTTAATGTTTGAGCTAACCCCAGCATGTGCTCTTATCAATGACATCAATCAGGATCTAATCAATTTCTATATTCAGTTAAAGAAGCATCCTGACAAGCTTTTACAGATCTTGAATTCCTTTGAAGTTTCAAAAGAAGCTTATCTTGAAATCAGAAATGCAGATAGAGATGTAGAAAACTTTGCTAAATTAAGTCCCATTTATAAAGCAGCAAGAACCTTCTATTTAAATCGTTATTGTTTTAATGGTTTATATAGAGTTAATAAGAAAGGTTTTTTTAACGTTCCTTTTAATAACGCTAAAAAACAGTACGATTTACCAATTGATTTATATTACGGTATTAGTAACTATCTAAATGAGCACGATATTACTATTACCTCCAAAAACTATTTAAAGCTTGAAAAAGAATTTAAAGAAGGGGATTTTGTCTACTTCGATCCTCCTTATGATTTAGTTGAGAAATATAGTTTTACAGACTATTCAAACTCTAGCTTTAAAACTCAAGAGCAAATAGAGTTAAAGCAACTATGTGACAGACTTTCAGAAAAGAACATCAAGTTCATGTTGTCTAATAGTGCTACGGATTTTATAAAAGAACTCTACAAAGATTACAATGTAAACATTGTTTCTGCCACTAGAATTATCAATTCAAAAGTTTCAGGTCGTGGCGCAGTTGAAGAAGTAATTGTGACCAACTACTAACCTTTAATCTACACAATTGCAGGCAAATTGCTTAAAATATTCTTGAGGTGTTGCATGCAACAATCTAATCAAATCGAGAACTTAAAGCCATTTGTAAAATGGGTAGGCGGTAAATCTAGCAGTGTTAACCGTCTACTTGAGCTTATGCCAGAGCATATTGATACTTATGTTGAGCCTTTTGTGGGCTCTGGTGCATTGTTCTTTGCTGTAAATTTTAAAAAAGCGATTATCAATGATGTAAACGAAGAGCTTATCAATACTTACAAGGTAATAAAAGACAATGTAGGCGCTTTAGAGTTCTTTTTAAGTTCTCTTATTTATGACAAACAGTTGTATGACACTATAAGAGCTTGGGATAGAGATCCTCACTATAAAAATAGACCAAAAGAGGATAGGGCAGGTCGCTTTATCTATCTTATGAAAACCTGTTTTAATGGTTTGTATCGCGTGAATAAGAAAGGCTTTTTCAACACACCTTTTGGTAAGTACACCTCTCCTTTAATCTGCGATACTAAGACCTTAAATGCCTGCAGTAAATACCTAAATGAGCATGAGGTTACCATTCTCAATGGTGATTATCAAAAGATTTTATCCTATCTAAATCAAGACTGTTTTGTATATCTTGATCCGCCATACTATCCAATATCAAAGACCGCCAACTTCACACAATTTCAAAAGGAGAATTTTAAAGAGGATTCACAATATCAGCTTTTTGAGTTTTGCAAAGAACTTCACAAGCGTGGTATTAAGTTTATGCTCTCTAATTCAGATGTACCTGAAATTCGTAATTTGTATCAGGATTTTGATATCCACGTAATTGAGGTTAGCCGTAAGGTAAACTCTAATACAGCCAAGAGAAACGCTGTCAATGAGCTTGCAATTATCAATTATGATAAAGATTCTGGTGAGATCTTGTCGAGCTAATATTCGATATTTGGAAATTGTTAAAAGTTAAAAATTTCAAAAATAATTATAAAAGCCATTTTGTTGCTAAAATATCTACAATAAATGATGTCGAAGGTTGAATATGTTATGGTTGCAGATTTAAATAAATTACCTAACGGTATAAGTGATTTTGATACTCTAAGAAAAGAGCAGAGAATATATGTAGATAAAACAGATCTTATCTATAAAATTGCTTCTAACAATGCGCAGCCAATCTTTTTTTCTCGTCCAAGACGTTTTGGCAAAAGCCTACTGGTCTCCACTTTTGAATGTTTGTTTTTAAGAAAATTAGAGCTTTTTAAAGGCTTAAAAATAGAGCCATTATGGAAAGATACTAAACAGTATTGCGTACTACACTTAGACTTTTCTGCTATGGATTTTACAAGTGTAGAAGAATTTAAAAAAGCCTTTAATAATGATTTAGATGTATTTATTTCAAGACATAAGCTTGTTCTTAATAGAGATGCTGGTGAATCTGTAAGCGAAAAGTTTATTGGTATCTGCGATGCTGTAGGCGATAAAAAGCTAGTATTGCTTATCGATGAGTATGATGCTCCGCTTACAGCCTTTATGAATAACAAGGAGCAGTTTGAGAAGGCAAGAACCATCTTAAGCTCTTTTTATCAAGCTGTTAAAAGTCGTTATAAAGCAGTGCGTTTTATGTTCATTACAGGTATTACAAGATATTCAAATACTAGTATCTTTAGTGCCTTTAATAATTTACTAGATTTATCCTTAAATCCTGCTTATGGAGCTTTGCTTGGTTATACTCAATCTGAAATAGATACTTATTTTAAAGAATACTTAGAAGCTGCTGCCAAGGTCCTTAATACTACTTACGAGGATGTAAGTAAAAACTTAAAAGAGCACTATGACGGATATTGTTTTGAGAGAAAAGCAAAAGTTCATGTTTACAATACCTGGTCTGTAATTAACTTTTTATATGATGTAGCAGACTCCTCGTGCTTCTCCTCTTACTGGGGAGCAAGTGGTGCATACACAAGCCTTGTAAATAATTATCTAAAAGATTTTAAAAATTGTAATAAAACTAAAACATTGTCTTTAGAATTACTTGAAAGGTTAAAAGAATTAGATGATGGCATCGTAGTTCAATTTGACGCTATCAATAGAGCCTCTAATCCTATGGATATGGAGCCTGTGGTTATGATGTACCAAGCAGGTTACCTAACCATTAAAAAAACTGTTGGTCCAAATGCCGCAAGATTTGGTATCCCTAATTTAGAGTTACAGTCTTATTTGTATCAAAACTTTTACGATAGCGTCATCAAAAACACACTAAACCGTGAAAGCCCAATTCTAAAAATTAATATTGATATTTTGGCAGAGGCTTTAATTGAACATGATTCAAAGTGCATTTTAGAAAGTATTGATTTCATGGTAAAAGGCATACCAACAGATACTAAAATCTTTAATGATGAGAATAGCTTAAGAGAAATCATCTACCGTGAGTTTTTAATCCTAGGCGCTAATGTAGATAGAGAGTGTCTGTCCGGCTCTGGTAGAGCAGATATCATTGTAAAATCAGATATAAACTATTACGTGTTTGAGCTTAAACTCTACAGAGAAGGTGACAACCTAGATAACTTAATGTCAAAAGCAATAGAGCAAGTAGAAAATCGTAACTACGGCATTGATAGATTTAAAAAGAACCTCTATCGCTATGTAGTGATTATTTCTAAAGAGCAAAAACAAGTAATTAAAACTTTTGAGCTACCAAGTATAGAGCTTTAACTTCAATAGATGCAAAACAAAGCTTGTAAGGACACTTGCAATTATCAATTGTGATAAAGCTTTAGGTAAGCTACTTAAGATCTAGCCAAAGCTAGATCTTAAGCAAAGATTAAGGCTCAGGGGTATCCTGAGTTTGATTAGGATCGATGTAGGTGTTGCTACTACCGGCGTTTAAACTCTCCTGTGCTGTTTCTGACGCACTTTCTAAAGCTTGAGCTTGTTCTTGCTCTAAGAGTTTCTCCTGATCGATACTATTTTGAGGATCTTGGGCATTCTCTAAAGCTTCGCTCTCAGCTCTAGCTTGAGCTAGTCGGCGTTGCTCTTGCTCTTGACGATATTTGATAATGGATGCATTATCACTAATCTTTTTAGCTAAAGGCTCATACTTTTTAATAAGCTCATATTCCCTTAATTTTAAAGCATTGTCAGTAAGCTTTTTAATAGGGGAGGTAAGTCTTACAGGCTTATTAGAAAGGCTCTTTGGTAAGGAGGCCTTACCAATCTTGATAGGATCGCCTAAGAACTTTGGTTGGGTATTTAAAACGTACACATCTAAAACACACATAATGCGTGCAAAGAATTCACGAATTGCTACACGGTTAATAAAGCCATTTTTAGGTTTTAGAGCATTAAAGCCTACCGCCTTGATTTCGTTATTGTCAGCAATAAATAAAGCTCTTTCGTTTTGGAAATCCTGTGAGATAAAGGTTACAGAATTTTGTAAAAAGACCTTTCTTGCTCTAATTACGGTATCTAAGGTTCTAATACCTGCAAAATCAAATACGATTCTGTCTTTTGGCACACCAGCTTTTACTAAAGCCTTTTGCATAAAACGAGGCTCATTGTAGGATCTGTGCTGATTGTCTCCTGAGACTAGGATGTACTCAATCTTGCCAGCTTTAAACAGCTGTGAGGCTGCCATTATTCTATAGTTGAAGTATTCATTTGGTTCCCCTTGAGCATCTAGTGGAGAGGTACCAAATAACACGCCAACATGATTACGAGGGCACTTATCGATACTCTCGTAGGTCTTAAAGGCATAACTTGAGATCCTAAAGCAACCTA
The DNA here is from genome assembly GCA_902785325.1 of uncultured Succinivibrio sp. GTDB lineage: Bacteria > Pseudomonadota > Gammaproteobacteria > Enterobacterales > Succinivibrionaceae > Succinivibrio. The sequence continues at coordinate 90,610 of CACZXZ010000001.1, forward strand.
GTACTAAAAATAGGATACCTACAACTATCAATAATAAAATAAGGTAAAACACGGTCTTTACAAAGCGTGAAAGATCGGAACTAAACCTCATTTCATTTTGATCTTGATATAACATTACTCTTTTTCCTTAGAGAATATGTTTTACGCAAGGTAGAGCACCTACCTTTTTGTAAATAGCTTCAAGGTTTTCTGGGGTAGTTACCCTTACAGGAACTGTGTAAGAGACATAGTTGCCCTTTGAGCTCTTTCTTGGTGGATCTGTAATTTCTTTCATACCATCTTTTTCAATGGTGTCTATGGCATCTTTGATGATGCCAATAGAGTTTAAGACTTCAGCGTCAACAATTACTCTAAAGCCAACAATAGATGGATATTCAATAAGTTTTTTTAGTTTCTCGTATGGGTTTTCCATGGTTATGCTTCCAAATTAAGCTTCACTTTCATCTGAATCTGAGCTAAAGAAAAGTACTATTTTATCCCATAGTCTACCAAAGAAACCGCATTCTTCAATGGCATTTACCGCTACTAATGGCTCAGTTGCGATAACCTTATCGTCAATTTTTACCTCGATAACACCTAATTTGTCACCTTTTTGAATTGGAGCAATAAAGGTACCACGATTTAGCTTATAACCAATCTTGATTTCATTTTGTCTACCACGTGGCATGAGGATGTTCATATTCTTAGCAATCGCAAGTTTAACCTCGTTTTCTACACCCATTCTAACTTCGCGAGTTAATAGTACTTTGCCAGCAGAAAGTGGATTGTAGTTTTGGAAGTATCTAAAGCCATAGGTTAATAAAGCTTTGTTGTAGTCAGCACGTGACTTTTCAGACTTACAACCGATAACAGAGGAAATAAGTCTCATGCCTTCGCTATTAGTAGCTGAGGTTACTAAGTTATAACCAACCTGGGATAAGTGACCGGTTTTGATGCCATCTACATTTAAAGATTTGTCCCATAATAGACGGTTTCTGTTGTATTGCTTGATACCGTTAAAGGTAAATTCCTTTTGGGAATAAATAGGGTATTCATCAGGTAAATCACGGATGATAGCTCTACCTAATAAAGCCATATCGTAGGCGGTGGAATAGTTCATTTCATCAAACAAGCCATGAACGTTTGAAAAATGGGTATCCTTAAGTCCTAACTGCTTTGCATAAGTGTTCATCACAGATACAAAGCCTTCTTGAGTGCCCGCAAGATGTAAAGCCATAGCTACACAAGCATCATTACCAGATTGAATGATAATACCACGTACTAAATCACCAACTTTAATGGTCTTACCCACCTCAATAAACATCTTTGAGGAGTCAGTGTATTTTTTTGACCAAGCATCTTCAGCGATTACTACGTTGTCATCCATGTTAAGACGACCTGCTTTAAGCTCCATGCCGATAACATAAGCTGTCATCATCTTAGTTAATGAAGCAGGCCAAATTTTAACGTGTGGGTTTTGCTCAGTGATGACACGACCAGTGTAGTAGTCCATTAACACCCAAGATTGAGCATCAAAAGTAGGCGCTGCTGGTACTACAGTAGGAGCAGGTGCATTACCTTGCACTGTAGCTGAATTTGTCTGAGCGTTAGCTTTTACATTAGCAAAAGGATTTGGAATATCCTCAGCAAATGCATTAAGACTTAATGTGCAAAAAGCTGCAGCAATTAAAGAGGATTTTAGTGAATTTTTAAGTAACATTTTATGGCCTTAAATCTTTGTTAGAAACTTTGATATTTTAGAACTTTTTAATAAAACAGTCAGTATAACCTTTAGCTTTGAGTGTTTGTAGGGCACCTCTAGCTGCACTGTCACTAAGTGGTCCTACAAGTACTCGGTTAACATTTCCATCTTTAGCAATAATTACAGGATACTTAGTTTTAGTAGAAGCTTCTTTTTTAATTTCAGCTGCTAATAAATCAGAGTTGCAAGCTACTAATTGAATATAGTTGCTACCCTTTGAAGCACTCTTGAAAATGGAATTTACTTTACTGTTGTTAACTATATTTTTAATCTTGCTGGTGGTTTTGCTTGAGCTTGTATTGTTGCTAAAGTAGTTATTGCTTGGGCTAATATTATAACCACTAGGCATGCCGTAAGCATTAGCATAGGTGCCATTTGAATTTACGTTAATAAGTTCAATTCTGACCTTCGCTGTTCCAGCACCTATCATGCCGATAGCACGGGCTGAACCTTCAGACAAATCAATGATACGAGTTCCCACAAAAGGACCACGGTCATTTACTCTTACGATAACTTTTTTACCGTTAGTAAGGTTGGTAACCTTCAAATAGGAAGGTAGGGGTAGATTCTTGTGGGCTGCGGTATAGCCTTTTTGGTTATAAACCTCACCATTAGAAGTTTTTTTACCATTAAAGCCTGGACCATACCAAGAGGCTACACCTTCTTCAATGTAAGAATCGCAACCACGCCATACCATGTAGTTTTTACCAAGCACAGTATAGTCTTTGTTACAGCCGTTAGAACGTTGTTTTTCATAGATAGGTTTAGCACCACCTACGCCTTGGATATTAACTTTGGTAGTCTGTGGGTAAGGTTTGGTTTTGTTAGGACCTGTGCCATAGCTATAACCACCACCTGCGTTAGATCCGTGAGTTACAGAAGAACAGGCGGTAAGAAAAGTAAGACCACACAGAATAGTACCAAGTAAAACTAACTTTTTAATCAAGGTTGTCTGCTCCTTGGGGTAACCTTTTGTCCTCTTTTTGCTTTAATCTTGTTGACGTTGATAGCAATAAATTCTGACAATTCGTAAACCGCTCTAGCATATAACTGAGAGGTGTTATAGCGCATAATAGTTTGGAAATTATTTAAACCTACGCTATAACCAAAAGAGCCATCCTCAAGCGCATATTTAAATAATCTAATTTTTTGATTTTTGCTCAAATTAACCTTAGTGGTAACCCCTGCTTGGTATAACTCATCTACAGTTAAATTCCATCCTTTGTCCATTAAGCTTTGAACATCAGCATTATGAACATGAGCAGGGTAATAAATACCGTGACCTGTTTGCCAGCCATGACCTTTAAAGTAATTTGCAATAGATCCTATCGCATCAGACTTATTTGTAAATAAGTCTACATGACCATCTTTATCAAAATCTACAGCATAATCTAAATAAGCTGAAGGCATAAACTGTCCCATACCCATGGCACCAGCATAAGAGCCTTTGATATTGTTAAAATCCCAGTTTTCTCTTTCTTTTAAAGCTACAAAACGAGCAAACTCTTTAGAGAAATAAGCACTACGTTTTGGGTAGTTAAAGCCTAGAGTATAAAGCGCATCTAAAACTCTCCAGGATCCCATATTTTTACCATAGAAAGTCTCAACTCCCATAATAGCTAGGATGATTTCATAAGGTACGCCATATTCTTTTTGAGCGCGCAAAAGCTCTTTTTCATTTTCAAAATAGAACTTTACCGCAGCTTCAATTCTTGAGACAGTGATAAAAATCTTGCGGTATTGCCACCAAGGTTTACCTTCAGATGGTCTGGTGATGGCATCAATAATCTTTTGCTGATAGACAGCCTCTTGTATGGCCTTTGCTAAGGAATCTTCTGATACTTTAGCAAAGGTTGATAACTCAGTTAAATTGTTAGGAATAGGATTAGCTGCAAGTGCTTGACTTGATAGCGTTAGGGCTGTTGCCCACAATAAAGGCTTTAAACTAAGTTTCATAGTATTTTCAAAATTTTTCCGTCTATACTTTAATTAACTTTATGATATCACAAAGAAAAATCTAAATTTGTGACTTTATTCTTTTCTGAAGAAACTTGTCTTTTTATGGGTATGAATAGACATAATCATACCAAAGCAAATCGTTAAGGTGATCATTGCTGTTCCACCATAACTAATCAAAGGTAATGGTACACCTACCACAGGTAAAATACCTGACACCATACCAATATTTACAAAGATGTAGAACATAAAGGTAAAGGTGAAACTACCACATAAAATTCTTTCAAAATTGTCTTTAGTGTTTAAGGTGATAAGCACGCATCTGCCAATAATAAAGCAATATAAGGATATTAAAACTATAAAGCCTATAAGGCCAGTTTCTTCAGATAACACTGCAAAGATAAAATCAGTATGAGGCTCTGGTAAAAAGTCTAATTGAGATTGAGAGCCTTGAAGCCAACCTTTACCATATAGACCACCTGAGCCTATGGCAATTTTAGATTGAATAATGTGGTAACCAGCACCAAGCGGATCAGAGCTTGGATCAATTAAAGTTAATACGCGCTGTTTTTGATAATCGTGCAACACAAAATTCCACATCACAGGCAAAGCCGCAGCTCCAGCTCCAGCTCCTATTATGATCCACCACCAAGAAAGTCCTGCGATAAAAATACCAATACAGCCTGCTACTGCTACTAAAGAAGCAGTACCTAAATCAGGTTGCAATAAAATCAGTACGGTAGGCATTCCAACGATGATAAAGGCGCCTATGGTAGTAATAAATTTTGGTGGAATGGAGGTTTTAGATAAAAAAGTAGCTACGCAAAGTGGCATCACAACTTTAAAAATCTCACTAGGCTGAATTCTAATAAAGCCTAAATTTAACCATCTTTGAGCACCTTTTGAGATATCACCAAAGAGCTCTACTAGGATTAACAGAATTAAACCTACGATATAGAGGTAGATAGAAGCTTTAGCGTATAAGCGTGGTGGAATTTGTGCTACTACAATCATCAATAAAAAGGCAGCGCCAGTTCTGGTGATTTGTCTTAAAAGCATATCTAACTCTTGACCTGAGGCAGAGTAGAGTACAAATAAGGAGAAGCATAATGCTGCAAACAAACCAAAGAGCAAAGGTAAATCAATATGGTGACGAGAGAAAAACGTACCTTGAACCTTATTAGAATTTACCTGTCCTAAAGTAACTTTATCTTGAGTTGTCATATTATTGCAATAAAACTGTACCACCCATACCAAACTTTACTACCTGTGGATCAGGATCACCCATGTAGCCATTTGGATAGAGATCAATTAAATATTTATCAATCATAGATCTTGCAATAGGGGCAGCTTTAGTGGAGCCACCACCTTCATTTTCTAAGATCACAGCCACTAGAATACGAGGCTTTTTAAATGGGGCATATGCTACGAACAAGGCATTATCACGATGTTCAACTTTAAGCTTACTTGCGTTATATTTTTCACCTTGTTTAATGGAAACCACCTGAGCTGTGCCAGATTTACCTGCCGCTTTATATTTAGCACCAAAGAATGCTCTTCTACCAGTACCTTCAGGACCGTTTACCACCAGGTACATACCAGTACGGCAAGCTTCAATATATTTAGGATCTTTAACCTTAAGACTATCCTCAGGCTCTTCTTGATGATATGGGGTAACCTCCAAAGTTACAGGATCTACCATCTCCTTTAATAAATGAGGGGTATTAGTTACACCGTAATTGGCTAAAGTTGCATGAGCTTTAGCAAGTTGCACTAAGGTTGAGGTCCAATAACCTTGACCAATACCGATAGGTACGGTATCACCTAAATGCCAAGGTTGTCTGAAACGACTACGTTTCCACTCACGACTTGGGTTGATACCTAAAGATTCCTCAGACAAGTCAATACCTGACTTTTTTCCAAAGCCAAATCTATCTAAGTAGTCATGAATTCTATTGATACCAGCTCTATAGGCTAAATCATAGAAGTAGGTATCTGCTGAGATTTCTATCGCGCGATATAAATCCATCCAACCATGACCCCAAGCACGCCAATCTCTAAATTGATGGGTAGAGCCTGGTAACTTAAAGTAAGGTGGTCCAAAGAATGATCCTGTGATAGTAATTAGATTCTCATTAAGACCCATTACACACATTAGTGGCTTAACTGTGGAGGCTGGGGCATAACCACCTTGGGTGGCTCTGTTAATCAGTGGGTGACCTGGATTATTTAATAATCTTCTGTACTCACCTGAGCGAATGCCTCTGACAAAGGGATTAGGATCATAACTTGGGTTAGAGTACATGGCTAGAATTTCACCATTGCTAGGATCGATAGCAATGACCGCACCTTTCATATTGCCAAAGATTTTTTGTGCATGGTATTGCAATCTAATATCGATAGTTAAGGTTAAATCGCGACCTGCCTCAGGGGGAATATAATTTAAGGTACGTACTACTTGACCGTGGCTGTTAACTTCAACTTTTGAAGATCCTGTGGTGCCGTGTAAGTAGTCTTCATAGTATTTTTCAATACCAAGCTTACCAATTTCTGTAGAGCCTTCGTAATTTTTAAGTTTCCCCGCTTCCTCAAGATTTTTAACGTCGTTTTGGTTAATTCTTGATACGTAACCTGTAGTATGGGTAGTGATATCGGCAAAAGGATAAGCTCTTTTTAAGTTTGCTACTACCTGTGCATTTGGATATTTATAAGAGTTTACAGCAAAGGTTGCAATTTGCTCCTCGGTTAAAAAGTTAGAAACTTCAACCCCTGAGAATCTCTTACGAGTTTTTGATTCATACAAAAGACGCTTAATATCCTTTTCAGACAATGACAAGGACAATAACTCATTTAGATTGCGAATAGTAATTTCGGTATTTACTTGTTTGTTTGGAAATAACACCAAGTGATAAACAGGGGAGTTTTCAGCAAGAACTACATGATTTCTGTCGTAAATAATGCCACGAGGTGGTACTACAGGGATCACCTTAATACGGTTTTCATTAGATCTGGTTTGATAATCGCGGTAAGAAATAATTTGTAAATAATAAAGGTTACAAAACAGCACGATCACCATAAGGATGGAGATGCCAACGCAGATAAATATTCTTGAATGAAAAATCGTAGTTTCTAACTCTTCATCTTTTTCATTATCATTAGCTTTAGTTTTTGAAGAGTTATGCTTAGTTTTTTTCATGCTAAAAACTAAACGATCTTTGCGCTTTTTGGATCTACTAAAGAACAACTTTTTTCTCTAATCTTATAGGTACTATTACTTCAATCTAATATCATATACACAAAGATAGCAATTACTAAATAATTTGTGCATATTTTGTGTGTTTTTGCGGTTTTTGTCACTATGCTCTATGGTATGGCAAATTAGCATAGATGCTATAACCACGATAGATGGTTTCTGCTAAAAAAACTCTCACTAAAGGATGAGGTAGTGTAAGCTTTGATAAAGACCAAAGCTCGTTTGCTTTATTTCTAACCTCATCAGTAAGACCATTAGGTCCACCCACAATTAGCACTACATCTGAGCCTAAACTTTGCCAAGAGCCCACCTTTTGCGATAATTCTACAGAGGTATATTGTTTACCACGCTCATCTAAAGCAATTAGATATGCTTTTTTAGGTAGTGCTTCTAGAATAAGTTTAGCTTCTAACTCTTTGGCTTTTTGATCTGAATTTTTACCATTACGCTTTACTGGTGGAATTTCTACAAGCTCAAGTTTCATCTCGACAGGAAAACGTTTTTGATAATCAGTAAAAGCCTCTGTAACCCAAGATGGCATTTTATTACCAACAGCTAAGATAATCAGTTTCATTATTCTTCAACGCCTGCAGCAATACAACGATAAAGTTCGTCTAATTCATAGCGAGTACGAATTTCATCTTGCATGATATGCACCATGATATCCCCAAGATCTACAATCACCCATTGACCTACTTGCTCGCCACTTACCTTAATCTGCTTGATACCTAATTTGTAAAGATTATCTACTAAGCGATTGGCAATCGCACTTACATGACGATTAGAGGTGCCAGTACAGATAAGCATGTTATCAGCAAGGCTAGAGTTATTTGAAACATCTATATTTACTAAATCACGAGCTTTAGAATCGTCTAAGATCTTAGTACAAGTGTTGATAAGTTCTAATTTGTTCAAGTTAAATCCTTTAAGCATAAATATGATTATCAAGTATATACTCAATTACAGCAGTTTCTAAGTGTTTTACTATATTTGGATAGCTTGACGAATGTTGTAAAACAAAGGATAGTATTGGCGTTGGCTCTTGTTGATAAAGCTTATTAAATTCAGCTCTGATTTTGGTGGAGCTTACAGAGTCAAATACTTTTTCTAAAAGGTAACAATAGTGTTCACTTTTAGAATTTAAAGCTAAGTTATCAATATCCTTTTCAGTCTTTAAATAATGAGTTAAAAACTCTTTTACTTTTGTGTTTGCCAATGAGCAATCATAATCTTTTCTGCCAACTACTACCAAATTTGCTAAATTGATAAGTTCCATTCCTTTGTGCCACTTATCTAGGTAGTTTAAAGAATCCTGTCCCATGCAAAAAAATAACTCATCCTTTGGATATAGCTTATTAAGTTTTGTTAAAGTATCAAAAGAGTAGTGACAGATACTTTCATCAGCTTCTATTTTACTAAATGTAACCTTACTCATTTTGGCTAGTGTGGAAAGTTCAAGCATCTTAAAACGATGAGAAAAGCTTATAGAACAGGTATTTTTATGAGGCGGAATGGCATTTGGTATCACTATAAGCTTATCAAGCTTCATGGTATCTAGGATATATTGGCAAAGGCTGATATGCTCAGAGTGAACAGGATTGAAAGAGCCACCAAAAATACCAATACGCATTAAAGCTCCTTAAAGGCTCTAATAGCTGGGTATTGTACGGATAAAGCTGCATCCTCAAGGGCTAATAAAGCTTTTTTGTCATCAAATACTTGTAAAGCCATACTTGCTCTATTGATAGCTTCTACTAGGTAATCAAGAATATCAATAGGCATATTTTTAGCTGCAAAAATAACTCTATCCATAGTGGTAGGACTATTGATCCTAAATGGGGTAAAGAAAATTCTTTTAGCTTGATAATTGATTGGCTTTGATAGAAATTCTCTGTCAGCTTTAGCTGCTTTAATTGCCACAATGACATTATCAAAGGAGAAGAGAATATTCTGCAGCATGGACATTAAATTATTCTCAGTCTCTACAAGGGAGCTTAAGATAGTCATAGCTTTAACAGAGTTAGGTGCCAAGACTGCATCAATAAACTCATAAGTAGTGTGTCTTGAGCTTTGCTCAATAAAAGCCTGAGCTTTTTGCAAAGTGACTTGATTGTCATTTGAGGTCATATGCACAAGCTTAAAGAATTGATCAACTGCTGTAAGGTTACCTTCGCAGGTTAAACCTAAGAATTGGCAAACCTCAGGATTTAAGTTGAGTTGATATTTTCTAGCTTGATTTGAAATCCACATTAAAAACTGATTGTCAGTTGGTGGATATAAAGTTTCTATATGCGCATTTATATTTAGTAAAAAGGAAAATACAGCTTTAGCTTTAGTTTCAATTTTTCCTTTTAAAACTTCTTCATAAGGCTTAGCTTGAACATTAGTAATAGTTTTGTTGATTCTGCCAATCTCAACAATTACTACTACACCAGGACGTTGTCTTTTAGCTAATAGGTGCAAGACCTGTACTGGGATTTCTTTGATACCATCTAAATAAATTTTAATGATCTTATCGCTTGCAAATAAACCAGGATCGATAAGCTCATTTTCAAGTGCTACAAGATTAGCAGTTTTACCAGTACCAAAATCTGAGCTAGTAAAAAGCATGAACTCAGCGTTTGGGTATGCTTGTTTGGCAAGATTTATAATCTCATCGCTTTTTTCCTTTTTTAAAAAAGGATCATCGCTAGAAAAGATATAAACGGGAGCTAAAGCCATTTTGAAAACCTTTGCTAAAGCTTACTCTTTGATGTAGCCGTTATCATCTACAAGATCTGGGGCTGAGTGTACTAATACAGGATTTACCTTTGGTAAATTGTAATTGTCAGTATTAAGTACCTTATTGCCGTTATTTAGCTCTTGTAATTCATAGCTTTTAGCACTTACTTTTTCGGCTGCATCTTGAGCTTGAAGCGCTTCAATTAAGGTTAAGTTTTCACTAGTATCAATAATGATATCTTGGTTGTTTTCACCTTTAGCTAGTAATAACTGAGCAGGTTTTGCAATAGGACTATCAGGATCAGTCATCTTACCTAAGTAGTTAATACGACCAATTAACTGATTAGACAATTCATCTAAGCACTCGTTTAATAAGATCTCTCTTTCGTTTTCAGCTGCTTGTGAGTTATCAGCTTTGTTCAAGGTTGTTCTTAGAATACCGTTGCGCATTACGATGGCACGATTGTGATTTGGAATAGTTAAAGTAGCACTATATTTAACAATATAGTTATATTCAAACACGGCACCACGAGAGTTTACAGAAACAATAGGTGTACTTATTGAAGGAGAGGTAATCGTCAAAGATGGAATACCATCTATAGGAGTAAAGATTCTGTTGTCATGGTTTTGATCATTTACCTTTACTCCACGAACTTTAAGCTTATTTACGACCATTTTATAAAAACGGTCGTGATAGTCACCTGAAACGTTAATTGCGTTTAGGCTATTACCAAGCCTGTTTTGATTTGGAAAGTGGAAACCACAGGCTGATAAACCTAAAAGCATACATCCAATTAAAACAAGCTTGATCTTCATGCAAAAAGTCCTTATTAGATAGCAACGATATTAACTAATCTACCCTTAACGTAGATGGTCTTCTTAATTTGTTTACCATCGGTAAATTTAGTTACTTCGCTACACTCCTTAGCCTTAGCAATAACGCTCTCTTCATCAAGATTTGGATCAATGTTGATACGAGCGCGAACCTTACCGTTGATTTGGATAACAATAGTAATTTCATCCTCAACTAAAGCATCCTTGTCAACTACAGGCCAAGTCTCGCTATCAATCTTAGTAGTGTTACCTAAAATTGACCATAACTTAAAGCAGATGTGTGGAACGATAGGGTATAGCATTAAGACTACGTTGTTATAAACTTCGTATCTTACAGCTAGAGATTGAGCATCCTTACCGTTGTACTTAGAAGCAATATTCAATAGCTCCATGATAGCAGCAATAGCTGTATTGAAGGTCTGACGACGACCAATATCGTCGGTTACCTTTTCAATAGTTACATGAAGTTCATGACGTAACTTCTTAAGATCGTGAGTTAAAGCACTCTTATCTAAAGCTTCTTTCTTGCCGTCAGCAATTAAGTCTTGAACTTGAGACCATAGCTTACGTAAGAATCTTTGTGAACCTTCAACACCTGACTGTCTCCACTCTAGGGTAAGCTCAGCTGGGGATGCGAACATCATGAATAGACGTACAGTATCAGCACCGTACATTCTTACCATATCTTCAGGATCGATACCGTTAGCCTTAGACTTAGACATCTTAATCATGCCTTCGTGGTGAAGGTTATGACCATCCTTATCTACAGCACTTATGATGTTACCCTTATCATCTCTTGTAGGGATAGCATCTAATGGGTTAACCCATTGTTTAGTGCCGTTTTCGTCTAGATAGTAGTAAGCATCAGCTAGCACCATGCCTTGGCATAGTAAGCGCTTGAATGGCTCATCATACTTAACCATATCAGCATCACGTAATAACTTAAAGAAGAAACGTGAATATAGTAAGTGTAATACAGCGTGCTCAATACCACCGATGTATTGATCAACAGGTAACCAGTAGTTAGCTGCATCCTTATCAAACATCTCTTTCTCATCACGAGGTGAGCAGTAACGAGCAAAGTACCAAGATGACTCCATGAAGGTATCAAAAGTATCGGTTTCACGAGTTGCACTCTTGCCTTCATAAGTAGTCTTATACCAATTTGCATCGGTCTTTAATGGAGAGATAACGCCATCAATCTTTACGTTGCTTGGTAATTCAACAGGTAGGTTCTCATCCTTTTCAGGAACTAACTCACCAGTCTCATCGATGGTTAGCATAGGAATTGGAGCACCCCAGTAACGTTGACGGGAAATACACCAATCACGTAGACGGTAGTTTACCTTACGCTCTGCACAACCCATGCTCTCTAACTTATCAGCAATTGCTTTGAAAGCTTCTTCAAAGTTCATGCCATCAAATTCGCCTGAGTGGCAAGCAATACCGTGCTCTGTAAAGGCCTGCTCTGATAAATCTGGATCTTCGCTATCTTTTGAAGCCTTGATTACAGGAATGATGTCAATGCCGTATTTCTTAGCAAACTCATAATCTCTTTGATCATGACCTGGAACTGACATCACAGCACCAGTACCGTAATCCATAATTACGAAGTTAGCTACATAGATAGGTACCTTACGACCATTTAAAGGATGGATAGCATATAAGCCAGTTGCCATACCTTTCTTTTCCATAGTAGCAATATCAGCTTCAGCAAACTTTTGAGTACGGCATTCTTTACAGAAAGCATCTAACTCTTTGTTAGTTTCACAGCATTTCTTTACTAATGGGTGATTTGCTGAAATAGAGATATAGGTAATACCCATGAAGGTATCAGGTCTTGTGGTGTAAACAGTAAAGGTATCATCACTATCTGCTACTTTGAAAGTGATATTTAAACCTTCAGAACGACCAATCCAGTTACGTTGCATAGTACGAACGCGCTCTGGCCAGCCGTCTAATTGATCTAGATCTTTTAATAGTTCCTCAGCATAAGCTGTGATCTTTAAATACCATTGAGGAATTTCACGAAGCTCAACTTTAGAACCACATCTCCAGCAACAACCGTCTTCAACCTGCTCATTTGCAAGCACAGTGTGATCTACAGGACACCAGTTTACAGTGGAAACCTTCTTGTAAACTAAGCCTTTCTTATATAGTTGTGAGAAGAACTTCTGTTCCCACTTGTAGTACTCAGGTCTGCAGGTAGCAACTTCACGAGCCCAGTCATAAGATAAGCCTAAAGACTTTAACTGTTGCTTCATGTAGTTGATGTTAGAGTAGGTCCAATCTGAAGGCTGCTTGTTGTTTTTAATAGCAGCGTTTTCTGCTGGCATACCAAAAGCATCCCAACCGATAGGAGCTAGTACGTTCTTACCTAATAAACGATTAAAACGAGCAATTACGTCACCAATGGTGTAGTTACGAACGTGTCCCATATGTAATCTTCCTGATGGATATGGGAACATAACTAAGCAGTAATATTTCTCTTTATTTTTATCTTCTGTTGCATGGAAAGTTTGGTTCTCTTCCCAGTATTTTTGAACCTCTGGTTCGATTTCTTGCGGATTGTATGCAACTTTTTCTGCAGACATTGTTATTGCTCCGAAAAATTCTTATTTATAAATAAACTTATATAAGTGATTTGCTAAAATAATCGTATATTTTGCCACAAAATAGCCTAAGATTGATACATTATCGTAAAATTTTTACTTCAATATAGTCTAAAAGAAAGCTCTGTGGCTACCTTGTGGTATTTAAGCTTTGCCTAATTAAACTTTGAAAAACACTTTAACTTAGTCCTAAGTTAAAACCTCTTGTCTAAAAGCTCTTGTTTTAGTTCTCTTCAACGATTTTTCGTTAATCTACCATCCATAGGTGATACTAAAAGTTGGAAAAGTTTAAAAATCATATTTAAAATATGTTGGAAAAGTTCGGAAAATCTGCCAAAAAAGTGTTGGAAAAATTAGTTTAATAAGCTAAAAAGATGTTGGAAAAATTCAAAAGTCTCCAATTAACAAGTTGGAAAAGTTCAGAAAAATCAAAAAAAATCGTTTACCTTCCTATATACATGACGATGTTCATTGACAAAACACAGCTAGGAGCAGATCTTATCTATAAACTAGATATTGACTCTTTAAATAAGTATGTAGGTGCTTAATTTTAGTTAATTTTTTCCTGTACATAATCTGCGCAATCTACTTGTAAACATTGTACAATATGCAAAACGAAAATTATTTTGATTTATAAGTGTCAAATTATGTTCAAGAAGTTATCTTTACTTAGTGTTGTACTATCAACTTTAACCCTATCTACAGCTAATGCCACCAATGTTTATCCTTTAAATGGTAACAATGTGGTAGGTGAGGAGCATGTTTATAAGACAGATCCTAATGGCACCACTACTTTAGAATATGTAGCTGCTGAATATCATTTAGGTTTATCTAATATGATTGAGGCTAATCCAAATGTTGATCCTATCGTACCTACCAAAGGTGTAAGTTTAATTGTTCCTACAAAATTGATATTACCAAGAACTGTGCATGAAGGTATTGTCATCAATTCTGCTGAAATGAGACTATATTACTTTAGGGGCAATACTGTTGAGGTTTATCCAGTTGGTATTGGTCAGCTTGGTAAAGATACACCATTAAGATGGGTAACCAAAGTTGAACGTAAAAAGGCAGGTCCTACCTGGACTCCAACTGCTAAAATGAGAGCTGAGTATGCTGCACAAGGTGAGTACTTACCAGCTGTAGTTCCAGCAGGTCCTGATAATCCTATGGGCTTATATGCTATGTACATAGGTAAGCTATACGCTATTCATGGTACTAATGCTGATTTTGGTATTGGTCTTCGTGTAAGCCATGGTTGTGTAAGACTTCGTAATAACGACAATGAGGAATTATTCCACAAGGTAGCTGTTGGCACTAGAGTAGAGTTCATCAATGAGCCTATCAAATACTCTAAAGAGCCAAATGGTGATATTTATATTGAAGTGCATCAACCTCTATCAAGAACTCTTTCAGAGTTTGAAGATGTAGATGCCAATGTTCCATTTAACTTTACTCAAGATCAATTAGAGTTCTTTGAAGATCCTAATATTGATAAGGAAATTCTAGAGCGCGCTTTAAAAGAGCGTAGTGGTAGACCTGTATTATTAAATCCACCAAAGATTTAGTTTAATGAGAAGAAGCCTACTTTCAGTTATTAGCGCCATAGCACTTTTTAATGCATCAAGTGCTATAGCAATTGATAATTTAGATAGTAATTACGTAGATCCTCGCTTTGGGAGAGCTAAGTCAAATTTATATGATTTAGTCAATGAAAAGCCTGAAGCGGAGATGATGTTTTGGCTTAAAGATTCCTTATTTAATTTAAACGAAGTATCAGATAAAGATTTAGTCAGAGCCTTATACCAAAATTACACTAAATCAGTAGCCCCACCTTTAAACGTCACTAATTTAAGTGCAGAGCACAAGCAATTTGTGGGCGTAAATACTTTAAGTTTATTAACTTATCTTTTTAAACATTATTTTGATGATAAGCAAAGTTACACTATTCCTTTTGTAGTGAACAATGATCATCGTCAAAGCAAAGGTTATGCTCATTTAGTAAAAAATAATCTTACTTGCAATGGCATGACTCCCCTTGAGGCAAAAATAAAGCAAAAGTGTAATTTAAAAGAAGACGACTTTGGTTTCTTGCAAATCAATTATCAAAAAACACTAGGCTTATCTTTAGCAAAGTTTCAGTTAAAACAAATTCTTGATAATGGAATTAACGAAGCTTATTCCCACAAGTTATTAAAATCCCTACCTAATCTATTAGGTTTTACAACTAATGTAAGTGCTAAAGGTTTTGCTGCTCCTTTATCAAGTCTTGATAAAAACTTATATAGCCATACTTTAAAACAAAAGCTTAAGGTAAATACTACTTTAGAAAAGTTAAAGGCTAGTTGTTCTTTAGAGCAAAGCCAAAATTGTGAACTATATTTTGGTGGTGAAAATACAAATAGACTATTTGTAAAAAACACAAATGATCCGCTCAAGCGAGATCAAAAAATCACCTTTGACAATATTCAAGTTTTATTTGATAAAGACTCAAACGCTTACTTAAATCTTAGAAATACCATTCTTTCAAATAGTAGCTTTATAAACTACGGCTTTTATGCCTTAGCAGAGCTTAACGTATTAAAGGATTTAGGATATGAGCTTGACACTGAGGATTTTGTAGGTATTGGGATCTATCAAAGTGGCACTAACAATGAGTTGTTAGCTCATGACATAAACAAGGGCTTTTATGCTTTTTCAGATACAACTCATGAGTATCAACCTGATAAGCCTTCAAAAATACCTTTGAGTATTGGAACTCATGTTTATGGTAATTATAACGAGGTGCATCAAAACTCTAATATTGCAAGCATAGGTTTTGCAAGCGTAGGTATAAGAGTAGATGGCTCTTACAATAATATTGTGGTGCCAAAGAACACAACCATCATAGAAAATGGTTTTAACTCCTCAGGCATTGCCTTTACTTATGGTAGAGATAATACCCTTGATATTGAAGGTAATGTAGAAGCTACCTCAGATGACGGTGTAGCTTTACGCTTTGATTTTGGCTCTAATGCTTTATCTGATTTAGAAGAGTATCGTGGCTCCTATAGAAGGGTTAAAACTTACGATTACTTTAATGGTAAGTTAGATAAAGACAGAGCAAATTGCTTTGACGTGCCACTAGAATTACAAGGTCCACTAGTTAAAGAAGTTAACTTAAAAGGTAAATTGTCATCAAAGCGTAATGCCATTTATATTGATGCTAGCGCTCATGTCAAAAAGATTAACTTCTACGATAAAGCTAAAGTTGTAGGCAACATTCTCTCAAGATGGAATCCTTACTATAATTATCAGGAAAAAGTCTTTTACGCCTCCCCACGCAATGGCGTGATGTTAGATGGTAAGCTAGTTTTTGATAACATCAAACATAACTATATCTATCAGCAACAAAAATCTTTAGAAAACTCCCTTAAAACCAAACTTATTTTTGGTGTTAAAGAAAAGAATTTAAAAAAGCATTATGCACCACTATTAAGTTATGATGCTGACGAGAAAGCTAATATCAGTGTCGAAGGTAATATCGTTGGTAATAGCTTTGATATGTCTTCCTTTGGTGGTCACACTCATATTGATGGTTATATTAACGTTAACCGTTTATATATTGCAAAAAGTGCAGTTAATATCAATTCTCCTTTAGGCTACACCAATTACGTAAATAAACTAGATTTAAGACGTTATTCTCAATTAGATTTCTCAAACGGAGTTAAAGACGTCTTTGTAGTAAAGCAAGAAGCTAACATTGATAATAATAGCTTAGTTTGTTTAGATACTGACAAAAACGCTAACATTATTGATGAGATCTCTTTTATGGGAACTGTTAAGTCCAAAGATGGGATCTTAAATATTGAGCCTGGTTTATCCTATCCTGATATCAAAGCGTTACAGTCAGATCCACAAAAGCTCTATGAGCTATTAAGTAAATTCGATATTAACGCTAATAAAATGTTACGTCCCTATGATTTAAGTAGTAACTTTCCAAAGCATGTTTGGTATACCCAAGGAGATTTAGGTCGTTCGGTTAGATGCGTAGCTAAAGGTTGTTATCTTGGGGACTTTGTAAAGAGTCTTGCTAAATCTCAAGAGCAATTACCAACTTGGCGTTACATCTTAAGTATTGTGGGCTGTATCTTAATGATTATCGCAACTGCTGTGATCTTTAGAAAAACTAAACAAGGTCGCTTTGGTTAAAAAAAAGGTAAAGCTTTTGCTTTACCTTTATTGAAATCACTATCTTTAAAGCTTAAGGTCTTATCAGTTTGTTCATTTGCTCTTCAATAAGATCTTGCTTTTTAAATCTTGAGTACAAGCCTAAAGCTAGCCATATTAGTATTAAGATTGAAATACCTAGCTCTCCAAACTTTGAGTAAATAGTTTGACCCTTTACAGGGTAGAACTTAGTCTTTAGACAAGTTAATTTGTTCTCCTCAATGGTCTTTAGCACTTTGCCATTCTCACCAATATAGGCAGTAATACCACTATTTGTTGCTCTAAGCATTGGCTTTTGTAGTTCTAAGGTACGCATTCTAGCGATATTTAAATGTTGCATAGGAGCTTTAGTAGGACCAAACCAAGAGTCATTTGAGAGCATGATGATACCAGAGGTATCAAGACTATCCATACCTCTAATAAGACTTGGAAAAATTGCTTCATAGCAAATTGCAGGAATGAAATTAAGACCTTTTACTTTGATAGGATCTTGTTTTGCATCCCCATAGCTAAAGCTTGAATTTGGAATATCAAAAATTGAGCCTAGTGGGCGTAGTAAACTTGCAAATGGAATGATTTCCCCAAATGGCACTAGAGCGCGTTTGTTGTAAATCTTTTTCTCATCAATAGTTTTATCTTCACCAAAAGTCATCATGGAGTTATAGATCTTGTTTTGTTCTTCATCCATGGAGAAAATGCCAGTGATTAAAACTTGTTTTGAATCAACAAACGCAGTATTTAAATCATCTAGAAAATCCTTTTGGAATTGATATACCACAGGAATAGCAGATTCTGGCCAAATCACTACATCAAAGCCATCTTTGTTTTGCTCTGTTTTATCCCAGTAGGTTGAGAAAACTTCAAATGATTTACTGCCGTTATTGCGTACAGCTTGCTCAATATTACCTTGCACCATAAGTACTTCAATGGGCTCTTGTTTTTGAGTAAAGGTTATACCTTCTGTCATTAAACCAATACATAAAATTACTGCTGCAATAGGTAGGTAGAGGAACTTTCTTAAAGCGGTAAGCGCAATAGCTGCAGACATAATGTAGACTAAAGCACTAATACCTTTAACACCTAAAAATGGTGCAAAGTTTTTCAAAGGACCTTCAATACAAGCATAGCCTGGAATGATCCAAGGAAAACCTGTTAGTACGTAAGTGACGTAAAAGTCACCTAAGATAAAAGCTATTGGTACAAAAAAGCACAAGTAGCTTTCTGTTCTCTTTTTAGAAAATGCAAAAGCTATTACATTAAATACTGCATAAGGTAGTGCAATATAGAAAATGCTAAAGACTAAGACAACAAAGTTAGATAACCAAAAGGGAAGTTTTCCAAAATCTTCCATTACAAAGTTAAGCCAGTTAAGACTTACTGTAGAGTAACTTGCAAAGAACAGTATCGTTGTATAAAAAATACCTTTTTTAGTTTTAATGACACACAAGAGCATCATAAAAAATACTAGCCCTATCACAAGGCAAGGCCAGATTTGTAGTGGGGCAATTGAGGCAGAGCATAAAGCTCCAAGTAAGATTGCCTCGATAGCGATACCTAGTTTTGAGGTAGCAAGTCTTAAAAGATTGCTACCTGCTAAATATTTCATTAAAAAAAGGACGATTTTAAACAACATAGTAAGAAATGTTAGTCTTTCTTTGTATCAGAATTTTGTGGTTTAACTTCAATGAGGTGAACTCTTCTGTCACTTACTTTAAGTACTTTAAATGAGAAGTTCTCAATGTCTACACTCTCACCTACTTGAGGAAGTTTACCTAGCATGTGGGTAACTAAGCCTGCAGTGGTATCCACATCTGCAAGATCTTCAAATTTAGTATTAAAGAATTCATCAAACTCTTCAATTGGGGTAACACCGTCTACGGTGTAGCTTTGACCATCTTTATTTTTCACAATATTAGGGTGATTTACTTGAGTATCATACTCATCATCAATATCACCTACGATGATCTCAAGAATATCTTCAATAGTTACTAAACCTGAAACTCCACCAAACTCATCTACCACAATAGCAATGTGGAAACGGTTTTGTTGGAATTCTTTGAGCATGGATTTTACATATTTAGACTCTGGTACGATGACAGGTTGTCTAATAATAGCTTTGATGCCACCTTCTAAAGGTTTTAGGTTAGCTGTATAAGGAATTAAATCTTTAGCAAGTAAAATACCTACAACATGATCTTTATCCTCACTAATTACAGGGTAGCGGGAGTGACCGTGTTGGTAGACCACACTTGCAGCTTCTTCTAAAGTAGCATTGACATTGATAGTTATGATATCAGAATTAGGGATCATGACATCTGATACTCTAAGTCTATTGATATCAAAGATACCTTGGATCATATCCTCAGTTTCTTCATCAATTACATCATTTTCAGATGCTTCGTGAATAACTTGCTCTAATTCATTCTGATTTGTAGGTTCACTCTTTTTATTAAAAATTCTAGATAAGAATGAACTATGCTCGTCTTCATGAATATCGTTCATGATTTAATTTAACCTCTTATATTGTTTGTTATTCGTTAATTTCGTATGGATTTTTATAGCCAAGTTTTGCTAGTGCTTTAATTTCGTGGCCTTCCATAATTTCCGCTTCATCTTCTTTAATATGATCATAACCTATAAGATGTAAGCAACCGTGAATGATTAAGTGGCAAAAGTGCTCTTCTAAAGTTTTGTGTTGCTCTGTGCATTCTTTTTCAAGCACTGCTTTGCAGATGACTAAATCACCAATTAAAGGTAGTGTCTCAATTCCTTCAGGCATTTCAAAAGGGAAGGAGAGAATATTAGTAGGTCTATCTACATTGCGATAATCACGATTTAACTCGTGAATTTCCTCACTATCCACCATTCTGATAGTAAGTTCACTATCTTGAGTACGACCACCTTCAGTTAAAGCTGTTTGTGCCCAAAGCTCCATCTTCTCTAGACTTGGATAGTCTTTAAGTGTTTCCTCTGTAGCAATTTGTAAATCGATACTTACCTTCATGCTTGCTCTCCACTTAGCTTTTCTAAAGCTTGTTTCTTTAAAGCTTGAGCTTTGTCATAAGCATCATAAGCATTGACAATAGCTGCTACTACAGGGTGACGTACCACATCTGAAGCTTCAAAGAAGGTAAAGCCAATTTCTTCAATACCTTTTAAAACTTCAATAGCGTGCTTAAGTCCAGATCTTACGTTTCTTGGTAAATCAATCTGGCTTGGATCGCCTGTAATTACAGCTTTAGAGTTAAAACCGATACGAGTTAAAAACATCTTCATTTGCTCAACAGTTGTGTTTTGAGCCTCATCTAAGATGATAAAAGAATCGTTTAAGGTACGACCACGCATGTAAGCTAATGGAGCAATCTCAATAATTTGTCTTTCGATGAGTTTTTCAACTTTCTCAAAACCTAACATCTCAAAGAGGGCATCATATAAAGGTCTTAAATAAGGATCGACCTTTTGAGATAAATCACCTGGTAAAAAGCCTAATTTCTCACCAGCTTCAACAGCAGGACGAGTTAGGATAATACGTCTTATCTCATTACGTTCTAGGGCATCTACAGCAGCAGCTACAGCAAGGTAGGTTTTACCAGTACCAGCAGGACCAATACCAAAAGATACGTCATGACCTGAGATTTTACTAATATAGTCAGACTGATTTGAGGTTCTTGCTTTTACAAAACCACGCTTGGTCTTAAAATTATTAGCTTTGTGATAGATAGCTCCAACAGAGCCTCTATCCTCTGCATTTTGATAGTCGTTATCGTCATCTTCTAAATGAGCAACTTCTGTAATGGCAAGATGTACCATATCAGGAGTAACCTCAGATGGCTTTTTGCTATTTTTAGTAGGAGTTGTATCAATATATAAAGACTTTACAAGTTTTACAGCCTTTTTAACTGCAGCATGAGAGCCTTCTACATGAAAATGAGCTCCTGAGTAGGAGATTTTTACGCCTAAGCGTTTGTCTAACTGTTTTAAATTCTCATCTTCAGGACCTACTAAATAGGCAATTCTGTCTTTGTCGTTAGGCTCTAAAACAAAATCCTGAGCTACACTATTCATTTACAATTTCGCCTTTAAGTGTATGAGCAATTACACTAGTAATCTTTACGTTAACCATTTTTCCTACAAGATCAGTTGATCCTTTAAATACTACGATTCTGCCAGAGGAAGCACGAGCTTTAAGCTCACTTTCATCTTTTCTTGAAACGCCTTCCACTAAGCATTTTTGGGTAGTACCTAAAAATGCTTGGGTATAATCAGAGGCAATTTCCTCTAAGCGTTTTTGTAAACGATACAAGCGCTCCATCTTAACTTCTTTAGGGGTAGGATCTTCTAAAGTAGCAGCAGGGGTACCAGGACGCTTTGAGTATACAAAGGAGAAGCTTTGGTCAAATCTTACCTCATCTACAACCTTCATGGTTTGCTCAAAGTCCTCATCGGTTTCACCAGGGAAACCTACGATAAAGTCTGAACTTATGTGCACAGAAGGTCTAGCAGCTCTAATCTTCTTTACTAACTCGATATACTGCTTTGCTGTATAGCGACGGTGCATTGCCTGTAAAATTCTGTCAGAGCCAGCTTGAATTGGCACATGGATTTGATCTGAAATTACATCTAAGTTTTTAATAGCTTCAATGATGTCGTCAGTAAAATCCATTGGATTTGAAGTTGTGAATCTAATTCTTTCCACGCCTGGAATTGCTGCAACCTCATACAATAAAGAGGAGAAATGGCAAATAGAGCCATCATTGTTTAAGCCGTGATAGGAATTTACATTTTGACCTAATAGGTGAATTTCTTTAACGCCATTAGAAATGTGATTTACACATTCATCTAAGATATCTTGTACAGGTCTTGATTGCTCCTCACCACGGGTATAAGGCACAATGCAGTAAGTGCACTTATTTGAGCAACCTTCCATAATGGTTACAAAAGCGCTAGGACCTACAGGACCAGACTCTGGCATATAGTCAAACTTGTCGATAGCCTCAGCTGCTACATCTACTACAGGTTTATGAGTAGCTGCAAATTGACTAATCATTTGAGGTAATCTGTGAATAGTTCTTGGCCCAAAGATGATATTAACGCTCTTATTTAAATCTAGAATTTTTTCTGCAAGCTCTGAGCCTACACATCCACCTAAGGCTACGATTGTATTTTTAGTAATCTCGCCTGTATGTTGCCAGGCTGCAATTTGATTAAATACTTTATCTTCAGCTTTTGCTCTTACAGCGCAAGTAACTAATACCACAATGTCAGCATCTTTAGGACTTGAAGCTTGTGCGTATCCTGCTGCAGACAATAAATCTCTGATTCTGCCACCGTCATAAACGTTCATTTGGCAGCCCCAAACCTCTACATAGAAGGTTCCTACTTGCAATTTAAAATTAGTATTTAAGGTTGTATTTGTAGTCATGTCTTATTGTTTAATAATGCAATTTTCAAAAAGTTGAGTCATCAATTGGTAATCACCTGCAAAAGCATTGATAGATGCATAAAGCATCATGTCAGGTTTTACTTTTGAATAATCAACATAATAATTTAGTGGTAAAAGTAATTGTCTTATAAATTCTCTTTGAGTTCTGCCATTACCTTCTCTAAAAGGGTGAATTGCGTTAATTTCACCTAGGTAGTAAGCAGCTCTTTTAGCAATATCTTTATCGGTGCAATTTTTAAGATATTGCTCTTGTTTTAATTGCAAAAAGATTTTGTTTAATTCTTTTTCAATATATTGGGCATCACAGAAGAGTATTTCTTTTGAGATATTTACAGTTCTTATGGTACCAGCCCAAGGATAGATATCTTGAAAGATATAATGGTGGATCTTTTTGAGGTGAGCGATATCGAAATTACCGTCTAAAGGTTTCTTTAACAAATCGATGATCCTAGCACCTGTATACATTCTTTCTAATTGAGATAAAACTCTAGGATCTCTTTCGTTAAAATTGTTTTTGAGAACTTCAGTGCCTTTATAACAATAGGCTTCATCAAAAGTTGAAGCTTCCAATATTCAAGCAGCCTTATTCTCTTTTAATAATTTTACAATTAACTCTTGGAATTGTTCAAAAGAGCACTTACCTTCAGCGTATTGTTCTAAAAGCTTTTCTTGCTCTTCATTCAAAGTCAAATTTTCCATTGCCAAAGTAGCTTTTACTTCATCTAGCAACATAAAAATCTCCAATAGATAAACCACTGATAATTATATCAGAAAATGCAGTTGTTTTATTGATTTATGTCAGATAAAAATCAAAAAAAATCCCAGACAATTTTGGTCTGGGAAGAAGAGGTATGTGAACTTGATTATCTTACAAAGGTAAGAAGAAATCTTTTGAAGAAAACTTATGAATTAAGGTTGTCTTCGATGGTTTTAATCATACTTTGCAAAACTTAGTAAAAACTTATAAAAGAAAAATTTGTTGATAATCAAATGGTAAAAGTTATTAGTTGACAATGACAACTAATAATTCTTGGAATAGTAGACGATGTCCTCTATAGGAGAGTGATTTTGCAAAATTCTCAGGAGAGTTTGATTACTACAATTCGTAGCTTTAATCGCTTTTATACTGTGATGCTAGGTTTTTTGAATCAAAAATACTTAGGTACTAAATACTCTGTAACAGAGACTAGAATTTTGTTTGAAATTCGATCCTCTGACAAGGTATTAGCCAAAGATCTTTGTTCTAAATTAAAGCTAGATAAAAGCTATGTAAGTAGAATTTTAGCTAAATTTGAAAAACAAAAGCTCATCATTAGAAAAACAGCAAGTAATGATAAAAGACAAAATCCTATCGCTTTAACTAAGTTTGGTTTAGAGCAGGTAACTCAACTAATAGAAAGGACAAATCAAGATATCTATAGACTCATCTGTAATTTTGATGAGGAGTCAAGCAAGAAAATAGCAGATGCTTTGTGCTTTATTATGGATAAGTTTAAGGAAGAATAAAATGAACAATGATATTCAGATAAGAGCCTACAAGCCTGGTGAGCCAAGCTTAGTTGTAAATTTTTATTACCGTTTATTTGAAAAGCAATTTCAGTTTTTACCTAGCACAGAGCAGTATTTTTTGCATGCCATGGAAGAGCTATTTGTCTATAAAGAAGGAAGTGAACTATGGGTGGCCGTAAGAGGTGATCAAATTGTTGGTAGTATTTGCATAGTTTATAAGGGCAATTCTGAGGCTCAATTGCGTTTATTCGGTATCGATCCTTCAGTGCAAGGTCAAGGTGTAGGCTCAAGTTTAGTTAAAACAGCCATGGACTTTTGCAAGAAAAATAACTACCACAAGGTAATCTTATGGACTATTGATATCTGCAAGGCTGCTCGTCACATCTACGGTAAGTTTGGTTTTGTCCATACAGACTCAAAACCTAATACTACATGGGCTAATTATTCAATGACTGAGGAATTGTGGGAGTATTCAGATATTCAGAATTGTTTCTAGCATAGATAAGATTGATTAAAATTTAGGAGAAAAAGTAAAAACAAATATTCTGATTATAAATATTTAAAATCACATAAATTGTAAATTATGTTATATTAAAAACAGAAAATCTGTTCTAACAGTTATAATGGGTGATTTATGAAAATATTATCAATCAGAGTCGGAAGCAATATTTTATTTCCAGAGGGAATTAATATTGATTTAAAAACTTCAGATAGAGTACGTAAAGGCCTAGAACGTCATGATTACTATAGAAGTGCCTATCAAATCAAAACAGGTATCTATAATCAAGTTCTTATGTCAGTAGTTGGCTTAAATGCAACTGGAAAGACAGCTATTCTTCAACTTATTTGTTTTATTGCAAACATAGTGCTTTTGCACCGTTCTTTAGATACAGTTGCTTATCTTTTGGAAAAATTTCATGTCACAAAGGAACACCCCTTTAAATTTAGCGTAGAAATTTTTCATGAAAATAATGTTTATTTGTTTAAAACTTTCACAGATCGCCGTACTAAGGTGTAGATAAGATCTTCTTAGGGCGACCTCTAGGTCTTTTCGGTTTGTCCACTTTTGGTTTAGGTTTTCTGCCTCTTTTCTTAGGTTCAGGTTTAGGATCTGGAATTGACAAATCGAGTTTTTCTAATTCATCCATAACACAGTCAAGAGTGTGAACCCATTTATCATCTGAACTTTGAGGCTTTTCACTATTAAAAGAGTCTGTTAATCTCCAGGCAGTGCCTAAATCATCAATCAAGTCACCAAAAGACATCTTATCTAACAGATTTGTCTTAGAAACAGATTTGAGGAGACGAGAAGTTATTATGGTTGATATCAGATTGACAAACTCTTTACCCATTACAGCGAAATCACTTTGGACTTTAGTTGTATCAAAGCATTCAAAATGTTTAAACTGGCGAAACATCATTTCTAAGAGCCATCTGTCAGCATAGCTTTGATACACCACTAAAGGATCAAGTTGCATATCAGACTCAAAGACAATCAGTCCGAACAAGTCATTTTTACGCTCATATTTGTCATATTCGAAATTGTTATTTTTAGAAGCTCTGTAAAGGTAGTCTCTACATTCAGCAGCTCCTTTTCTGGTGTCCTTGAATGCATAAAGTGATCTGCCACCTTTAATCTGTTTACAATTATACAGAATGCCTCCATCAGCTCCTTTCAATAGTTTCATATCAGAGAGCAGGTTGTTGCTTTTAATACGGGAATCATTGCGTTTGATTGGTGTCAAAAAGTGTAAGTCTGGATGCTTTGCTCTCTCTGAGTCAATTTTGCTAGGAGGAAATCCTTTGTCAGCAACAATGATACCTTTATCGATATTGTTATCATGGATAAAGGCTTTGTAAGAGCTAGCATCAATGTTCGTTATCACTAAGAAGATCCGAAGTAATCAAAGATCCTTTATCAGTAAGATGATCTGACAGTACATCGTAAGATGTGTGATGTTTAGATAAAATT
>CACZXZ010000002.1 GCA_902785325.1 uncultured Succinivibrio sp.
AGTCAACTTCCTAGATCATAAATAACTAGTTGGTCTTACGCCACCCATTTATGATCTATCCCCGTGTATACTCTACATTATGCATGGGGATTTAGGTTTTATAAGGAAATATTGTAATGCAGCAAAATGAACATAAGACTGAAGGTGGCTTCTATAGTAATTCTGAAGCAATCCTTATAGTGAAATAAATTTATTTTGCTGAAAAAATAGGTATTAAATTTTTCCTGCGTTTTTAAAGGATAATAAGTATATTAATCAAATTATTTGATTTACTAAATATAAAAAAAAACGCGAGTTGTAAAGAAAAAAAATTAGTTTTTGTAAGGCAAGTTGCGTTTTGTAACAAGATTTCACAAAGATCTTGACACAAAAAAAAGGCTCGATTGCTCGAGCCTTCCACAAGGTTGTTGTATATGTTTTTATAGAGCCCAGCCTAACTCAACGCTCCAGAAAGCAGAGTAGATTGCAGCCACAATTAAAAGAATTGCATAGCTTGCAATGGCAAAGCCTTGAGAGGTCTTGAAGGTTGCAGCGGTTGTAACAATTGCCTTCTCGTCATCATCATTCTCATTTGAAGATAGTGATACGAATACGATGATAGCGGTGGTTAAGATCCAGTTATAGAACATTTGATTTAAGAATGGCATGTTCAATGGTAGGAACTTTAATAAGAAAGCAATTACGATTGAGGCTAACACACCAACGATAGCACCCTTTGAGTTGGTCTTCTTGAAGAATAAACCACATAGGAATACTGATAAGATACCAGGAGAAACCACACCAGTGTACTCTTGGATGAATTGGAATGCCTGACCTAGAGTTGATAATAGTGGTGCAATAAAGATGGCAATTACAAGTGCAATAATTGCAGTGATACGACCAACAGTTACTAAAACTAAATCAGATGCCTTCTTATTTACATACTCTTTGTAAATATCCATAGTGAAGATGGTAGCAGTAGAATTTAGCATTGATGCAAGTGAAGATACAATAGCTGCTGCTAGAGCTGCGAATACCACACCCTTGATACCAACAGGTAATAACTGAGCTACCCAAGGATAAGCCTTATCAGGAGTTTGCTCTGAAGGTAGATTGTTTAATACCATTGGACCAAATTGATCTTGTAATGATTGTAATAAAGCAGGATCGTATTGAGTAATGTAGAAAGCAGCGATACCTGGAATTACCACAATTAAAGGAATGATTAGCTTTAAGAAACCAGCAAATACTAAGCCTGTTTGAGCATCTTTAACTGATTTTGCTGCAAAGGTACGTTGAATAACGTATTGATTGAATGACCAGTAGTAAAGATTAGTTACCCATAGACCACCGATTAGAACTGCGATACCTGGTAAGTCTTTGTAGTGAGCATTATCAACAGCTAAAATCATTTCAAAGTGATCAGGTACTTTGTCAAGTAGAGTACCTAAACCTGCGAAGGCACCTTCACCACCACTGATCCAGTTTAAAGCTACGTAAGAGGTTGCAAAGCCACCGAATACTAACACTGCAACTTGAATAACGTCAGTCCATACTACAGCAGATAGACCACCGTATACAGAGTAGAGTAAGGCAAAAGCAGCTAGACCTAAAATTGAGTACATCATAGGAATGCCTAAGATGGTTTCTAGTGCTAGGCCACCTAAGTATAGAACTGAAGTTAAGTTTACAAAGATATATAAACAAATCCAGAAAACAGCAAGGATGGTCTTTAAGGTTTTGTTAAAGCGCTTTTCCACAAACTCAGGAATAGTGTAAATACCTTTTTCAAGGAAGATAGGAATAAAGTACTTGCCAACTAAGATTAAGGTTACAGCTGCCATGATTTCGTAAGCTGCGATACCCATACCGATAGCAAAGCCAGAGCCTGACATACCGATAAATTGCTCAGCTGAGATATTAGCTGCAATCAAGGAGGCACCAACTGCCCACCAAGGAATTGACTTACCTGCTAAGAAATAACCTTCAGCACTCTTGTGGTTCTTTCTTGAAACACCAAGTGCAATTGCTAAGATCACAATGGCATAAATACCAAAGATTACATAATCAATGGTAGCTAAGCCTGAGGATACATTTTCCATTGTTTTTGTTCCTTATATCTGTAAATAATAAAATCGTAAAACGATAACGTTTACGGAATATTTTATTAAACTGATAAAATATTGCAAGTCTTGATATATAAGGAAAATGTAAGATTATTCTAAATAAATACGAAAACGATTTATGTAAAAATTTTGTAAGGGTTTGAAAAGTGTTTTATTAAATAAATCAAATAGATAATTTGATAATCAAAAAACTATTAAGGTCTTTAATGATGTTGTCTTTTAAGAAAAACGAAACCGTTTGCATTATATCTAATATATTGATTTATAAGTAAATAATAATTTTTTGAATTTTATTTGATTTTGTGACAGGGTAGGAAGTTTTGAAAGTGTGGGAAATAAAAAAGTCTAGCCGAGGCTAGACTTTTATAATCACTTAATTAACTCTTAGAAAGCAAAGCCTAAGCTTGGATTCCAGAATGCAGCGTAGATAGCTGCTACAATCAATAGAATTGCATATGATGCGATAGCAAAACCACCTGAGGTTTTGAAGGTCTTTGCGGAAGTTGCAATAGCCTTATCATCGTCGTCAGCTTCGTTAGTTGATAGAGAAACGAATACGATAACAGCGATGGTTAGAATGCAGGTGTACATCATCTGATCCATGAAAGGCATACCGATTGGTAAGAACTTCAATAGTAGAGCAATTACGATTGATGATAGAACACCAACTACTGCACCAGTTGAGTTTGCCTTCTTGTAGAATAGACCGCATAAGAATACAGCTAAGATACCAGGTGAAACCACACCAGTGTACTCTTGGATGTACTGGAAGGCCTGACCTAAGGTGCTTAACATAGGAGCAATGAAGATTGCGATCACTAAAGCAACTACAGCAGTGATACGACCTACAGTAACTAAAGCGATATCTGAAGCATTCTTTGCAATGTACTCTTTGTAGATATCCATGGTGAAGATAGTAGCAGTTGAGTTAAGCATTGAAGCTAGAGATGAAACAATAGCTGCTGCTAGTGCTGCGAATACTAAGCCTTTAACACCAACAGGTAATAACTGAGCAACCCAAGGATATGCTTTATCAGTTTGGCTCATTGTTGGAACGTTAGTAGCAATGATGTCACCATATACACCCTTTAATTGATCTAATAGAGCAGGGTTGTAAGCAGTGATGTAGTATGCTGCGATACCAGGAATAACAACTAAGATTGGGGTAATGCACTTTAAGAAAGCTGCAAAAGCTAAACCCTTTTGAGCCTCGTCAATTGACTTAGCAGCAAAGGTACGTTGAATGATGTACTGGTTGAAGCCCCAATAGTAAAGGTTAGCAACCCACATACCACCGATTAGCACTGCAATACCAGGTAGATTTGAGTATTGTGAATTGTCCTTATCTAAGATCATGGTGAAGTGATCTGGTACGTTGTCAATTAAAGTGCCTAAGCCTGATAATGCACCAGCCTCGCCACCGATTAAATCTAAAGCTAGATATGAAGTAGCAAAACCACCGATTACAAGGATAGCAACTTGAACTACGTCAGTCCAAACCACAGCTGATAGACCACCGTAAACAGAGTAGATTAGAGCAAAAGCTGCTAAACCTAAAATGGTGTACATCATAGGAATACCTAAGATGGTCTCTAAAGCTAGACCGCCTAAGTATAGAACTGATGATAAGTTTACGAAGATATATAAGCAGATCCAGAATACAGCAAGAATGGTCTTTAATGTCTTATTAAAGCGCTTCTCAACGAACTCAGGAATGGTGTAAATACCCTTTTCGATAAAGATAGGTAAGAAATACTTACCAACTAAGATTAAGGTTACTGCTGCCATGAACTCATAAGCTGCGATACCAAAACCGATAGCGTAGCCTGAACCTGACATACCGATAAACTGTTCTGCTGAGATGTTAGCTGCAATTAAAGATGCACCTACAGCCCACCAAGGAATAGATTTACCGGCTAAGAAATAACCTTCAGCGCTCTTGGTGTTTTTACGTGAGGAGTAAAGACCAATTGCGACAATAACAACAGCGTAAATACCAAAGATTACATAATCAATGGCAGATAAGCCTGCTACAACATTTTCCATATTAACAACCTTGTGTTTGAATTTAAAAGTTATCTAGGCATTGATAGACCTAGAATCAACGATGTGATTATACAAAAATAATATTTTGAGATCATTTCATTAACTTTTAGAAAAGGTTAAAGAAAATTAAGTGAATTTAAAACAAAATTAAGTTTTGTAAAAATATAGATTAAAATAGTAAAAATATATTATAAATCAAATAGATAAACTTGCATTGATGGGTATTATTTATTCTTACTTTTTATGAAAATTTGAAAAATATCAAATAAAAATTGGTGTATTGTAAACGATTACATTAAAATAACTTATTGATTTATAACAAAATAAAATTAGATAAATTTTGTTTAATTTGTGAAGCTATACACAAATTTATTGCAGTGTAGAGAAAGTTTTAAGTTTTTTAAACGCTTTAAAACAGTTAAGAGGATCATAACTTAGAGTATTCATACTCAAAATCAAATAATTACTATGGAATTTAAGTTTCTTTTTGCATACACTTGCAATAGATAAGCAAGTAAAAGGTAGAGTGAAAAATGATGGATCCACAAATTTTGATATTCAAGGTTTCCTACCATTGGTACCAGGTGATTAAATCTAATTTTATATCAAGTGGTTCAAGTATCACTAATTGCTGGTATACCAAAGAAGATGAGTCGTCTTTAAGTCAAGATGACTTTTTACCACCATCTTCTACCTTAAGTTTGTTCTTAGTCGAAGATGGCGACAAACAATATATAGTAGGTGGAGGATTCTTCTTAAAGAAGGTAAGTTTAGAACTTACTAATTGCTGGTATAACTTTGGTGTACGCTCAGGCTACATTGCTTACCAAGCCTTCTTAAAAAGAGCTAAAGAATGTGGTGCCGATGAAAATTCTATGCTCAATTGCTACCTATGTAACGGTACTTTTATTTTTATTAAGAACAACCTCATTCATATTCCAAAAGAATTTCACTTAGACTTTGAGCATAAATCTCGTTACTTATTAAGTGTAGAGGAGCCTCTAGGCTTATACCTTCAAAAGATAGCTCTAGAAAGACGTTTACCTCAAATTGAACCTGGTTGCTATGACAGCACATGGCCTGGCATCTACAACAAGGCATCAGTACACAATAATGCACAAGATGAAGCCAAATTTAAAGCTAGAATGTTTGATATTTATGATTATCGTTGTGCTATTACAGGTTGTACTTTTTTAGCTACTTTATCAGTTGCTACCATCAAAAACTTCTTTGATGACAGATATTTCCAGCCAAATAATGCACTGTTGTTAAGATGTGATTTGCAACGATTGTTTAATCTTGGTTTTATCACTTGCTATTACGATGGTGAGGATACTATTAGAGTTCGAGCATCAAAGAGGCTTTTACTTAATAAAGATAGTACTTATGACAATCTTGATGGACAAAAGATCTTTGTACCAAAAGATCCTGCCTTAAGACCTAACAAGGAATACCTTGAGTGGCACAATGATATTTGCTTTGAAAATTGGCTTAAATATGGTGAGTTTAGCTTAATTGATAAGATCCCTCACGATTAGGAGCTTGTTTTATGAAGATTGCTGTTATCGGTGCTGATACTGAGCTTGGTAAAAGAATTGTTTTAAAGGCTGAAGAATATGGCATCAGCGTGGTTTGCTGTGTGGAGAACTTCGGATCGTTAGTGGGAAGTGGAAAGTTAATCATTAAACCTTATGACACCATTACCTATAAAGATCTTGAAGATTGCCACTATGTAGTAGATGCTAAATCCTTCCTTGAGATCCGCAAATTTTCTACTGATTTATTGCCTGTTTGGCATTTATTAGAAATTTTAAAAGACAGCAAGATTAAATTATTAGAAATTGGCTCTTGCGCCTTTTTATATACCGATAAGACTAGAAACAAATTTGTGGGTAATGAGGATGATTACACTTTAGATGATGAGCAAAGTGTAACTGATAGATTATCCATAAGTGCTTTTAGGCGCTTAAGTTTGTGTAAGGATGTAAAGTGGTCTGTGCTTTGTCCTCCACTATTATTAGACAAACATGGCTATGGTACAGGTGTATTAGAATTTTCAGATGACGTGTTATCTGTAGGTTTAGGTGGAGATAGTTATATAAGCTTAGTAGATCTTGCTAAAGCTGTTGTTGAACTTTTAAAGCTAGTTCCTAAAGATTATCACTGTGTCTGCGTCAGAAGTATTAAAAAATAAGGTACCATGTGGTACCTTATTTTAAGAAATTAACTTTTCTTATTCTGTTACTGTGTCTGTTGCAGTCTCTTCAGGTAATTTACCTTTAACTTCCTTATTTACAATATTAGCCACGCAAGAATCTGACCAAACATTTAAGCAAGTTTCAATCATATCAATTACTGCATATACAGGTAGGATGATACCCATCAAAGCTACCGGAATATTCATGGATGACACTAATGATAGAGTTAAGAAGTAGCAACCCATTGGTACGCCTGCGTTACCTACTGCTGCAAAGGTAGCAATAAAGATCCAAGCGATAAAGGTACCAACACCTAATTCAATACCTGCATTTTGAAGTAAGAATAAAGAGGTAATTAGAATAAAGGCTGCGCAACCATTCATGTTAATGGTGGTGCAAATAGGTAGTACAAATCTTGAAACTCTCTTATCAACCTTTAAGTTATCTTCAGCTGAAGCAATTGTAACTGGAAGAGTACCTGCTGAGGACTTTGAGAATAGTGCAACAGCTAAAGCTGGTAACATACCACGTGCAATCTTAATTGGGTTTAAACCACGAATTAACAGAATTAGTGGTAACACAATGAACATTTGAAGTAAGTTAGAGCCGATTACAGCACCAAAGTAACTTGCAATACCACCGATGATGATACCTGCTTCTAACTGAGCTACTAATTGAGCTGTAAAAGCTACGATACCTAAAGGTAAAATCTTAATTAACCAGTGAATTAAGATAAATAGCAACTCTTGGAAGCCTAATAAGAAGTGAACTAAAGCACTCTTTGATTTTGAATCAGGCATGGTAGCAATGCCTAAACCAAAAGCAGCAGCTACTAAAAGAATAGATAATACGTTACCAGCTACAAATGGCTGTAATAGATTGTTTGGCACAATGCTGATGATGTGTTGTAAGTATGATAAAGACTCATATTGACTTACAGCACTAGCACCGTCTGAGGCTAACTCTTGAGGTACATTAGCAGGAGCAATAGTTGCAAAAACAATGGCACCAATAGTTGCTGCTAAGATAGTAGTTAGCAAGGTGTAAAAAATAGTGTAACCAAAGATGGTGCCACCTTTTGAGCCTTTAGATAGCTTTGATAAAGTAGTGATTAAACTAATTGCAATTACAGGAACTGCGATAAAGCTAAATAAACGGGTAAAGATGGTAGCTACAAAATCAAAGATCTCTTTTAAGCTATCATTAGCTATATAACCTAATAAAGCACCAATAATCAAAGCACCAACGTATAAAATAGCGGTAATGATACGGCTTTTTTTGCTAATTTGAGCGTAAGCTGTGTTGGTAGCCTGATTGATACGATCAGTGTTCTCAATCATATAATTTCCTTAGAATAATAAACAATCAAACAAAAATCTTTAACTAATCTTGATGATATAAAGCTGTAGATAAGTATCTATCACCGCTATCAGGAAGAATTACCACGATAGTCTTGCCTTCATTTTCCGAACGTTTTGCAAGAGTAATAGCTGCACTTAGTGCTGCACCAGAGGAGATACCTGTAAATAAGCCTTCTGTTACTGCAAGCTTTCTACCATATTCAAAAGCATCTTCATCTTTAACGCCAATTACCTCATCGATTACGGTTCTATCTAAAACCTTAGGAATAAAGCCTGCTGAGATACCTTGAATCTTGTGAGGACCTGGTTGACCACCTTGAAGTACAGGGGAGGATGCAGCTTCAACAGCAACCACCTTAATGTTATTGTTTTTTAACTTTAGGTAGTTACCAGTACCAGTTACAGTACCACCAGAGCCTACAGCTGAAACAAAGATATCCACTTTACCTTCAGTATCCTTCCAAATCTCAGGGCCTGTGGTCTCAAAGTGAGCTTTTGCATTAGCTTGGTTTTCAAATTGCTGAGGAATAAAGGTATTGGCATTTTCGGAGGCAATCTCTAAAGCCTTTTCAATAGCGCCTTTCATGCCCTTTGAACCTTCAGTTAAAATTAGGTTAGCGCCATAGGCTTTTAAGATATTACGTCTTTCAACAGACATTGTCTCAGGTAATACTAAAGTTACCTTTAAACCTAAAGCAGCGCCAATTAAAGCTAAACCAATACCAGTATTACCTGAGGTTGGCTCAATAATTTGAGTATCTTTATTGATTTTGCCAGAAGCTAGAGCATCTTTAATCATGTATAAAGCAGCTCTGTCTTTTACAGATCCTGATGGATTTTGAGCTTCAAATTTAGCTAAGATCTTTGCTTTTAAACCATAGAGCTCTTCAATTTTAGTAAGCTCAATTAAAGGGGTGTTGCCAATTAAATCTGCAACGGATTTGTATAGTGCCATTTATAACTCCAACTTTTAAATTTAATGTAGTTATAAAAACATAGATTAAATAAAAAGGGAATGCCTATTTTTATGGTCTATTAATGTATGCACCTTAATAGTGCACAGTAAAATTAAAAATGCTTATAAAACAATTAGTTAAGTATACGTAAAAGTAAGTTTATTTAAAGTAAATTGTTGTTTGATACCTACAAAACATAGTGTATTACTAGGTAATATACAGATAAATGCGCCATTTTGCGCTTTTAATTCTTTGATTTATGAGTAATTTTGATTAAGGCATAGTTTAAAACTTAAAAAATTAGTATTATATTGAGTAATTATCGTTTTTAGCTTTTTTAGTAGAGTAGAATACAAAGCTATAGATTTGTTTTTAAAGATTTTATGGTTAGGAGTTTTTCATGAAGACAGCTTTAATTAGTGCTGTTGTTTTAATGGCTGTATCCTCAAGTGCTTTAGCTGATGTCATGATTGATGTGCGTAATGACACCTCTGAAGATTGTTCTTTAGCAATTCATGCTAGAACTGATAAGACTAAGTGGTTAACTCAAGGCTGGTATGTATTTGCCTCAGGTGAGGAAGCTCCTATTATCTTAAAAGACATCAATGATCTTTATAACGTCTATATTTATTCAGATTGCAAAAAATCTCAATTTGCTCCTAATGTAGAAGTTAAAAAAGCTTGGGTAAAGACCAACTACAAGTTTGTAGATCAAGATCCTAAAGATAAAGCTCAAGGTTATGAGGAAGTTACCTTTGAGCGTTTAACCTCCGACAAATTTATCATTCAAAACTAATCAAAGTTTTTCTAATCTTTCTTTAAAAACCACACCAAAGCGTGTGGTTTTCTCTTTTTGGCACGATAAGTGCAATCTATTCTTAAAGCTTAAAAAAAATTCTTTTTAAGGCAATTTTTTGCAGAGGATTTTTATCATGGAATTAAGTTTAAATCGCCTTTATTTTGATGGAATTACCAACAATTTAAAGGATCAAGATGAAAAAGAGAAGAAAAATCAAAAGACTAGTAGCAATGAAGACGACGTGGATTTTGCTAAAGCTTTATCTTTGCTACAAGCTAAAGCCAAAGATCCTAGTGTCATAAGCTCATTAAGCTTTGCCGAAAACGGCAAGACTAAAAATACCAATGAACTCTTTTTAGCAAGTGTTGAACCTTCAAATAAAGAGGTTATAGGCACTGTAAGTGAGGAGGATATCATTGAGGTTGATGCCACTGTTGATGACAAGAATAGCTTTGAAGAAGGCATGGCTATGCTATCTAAAAATCAAGAGCACGATTATAGTGTGCTTGAAAAAGAGCAGTCAGACTATTCTGTACTTGATAAAGTAGGTGATGGTTTGATGATAGCAGCTAAACTTGCATCAACCTTAGTTGGAGCAAGAGTATTCTCTATTTAAGTTTTAATTAGCGCAGGATGTCCTGCGCTAAAGCCTAAAAGAGATTGTCTAAAATGGTCATTAAAAGAAAACCTGTAAGCACACTTACGGTTCCAACATCAGTGTGAGGCTCTTTAACCTCACCGTCATATCCATGAGATTGAGGTATTAACTCCTCAATTACCACATAGAGCATTGCACCTGATGCAAATGCTAAAAACCAAGGCAAAAGTGGTGTTAAATGATCTGCTAACACTACCATTAACACAGCAGCTATAGGCTCTACAATACCAGATAAACTTCCAAGTACAAAAGCTTTAAGTCTTTTCATACCACCTGTAAAAAATGGAAGTGAGATAGCAGCTCCTTCTGGAATATTTTGAATGCCGATGCCAACAGCTAAGGTAAGTACTGCTCCCATACCACTGCCTTGAGTGTAGCAAGCTGCTGCGGTGATGCCTAAAGCCATTCCTTCAGGAATATTGTGAATGGTTAAAGCATTAAACAGTAGAAATTGCTTTTTTAGGTGAGAGTGTGGCCCTTCTGGTACGTCTGAGTTTAGGTGTAAGTGAGGAAGAGATTTATCAATTAGAATTAAGAACAAAACACCTAAGCTAAAGCCTATGATAACAGGTAGAAATCTTGAAAAGCCTTCGGCAGTTGAGCTTTCAATTGCAGGTAAAAGTAAGCTAAAAATACTTGCAGCAATCATAATGCCAGCACTAAAACCCATCGCAATTTGAATATAAATAGGTTTAGTGCTTTGTTTGATGATAAAAACTGAAGCAGATCCAAGTGTTGTACAAAGGTAAACAAATGATCCTAAAGTAATGGCAATTAGCAAAAGACTTATATCAGCTTGCATTTTTTAAGCACCTAAAGTGGTATCTAGGAACATCATTAAAAGAAAGCCTATGAGTACTGATACGGTACCAACATCTGAATGTGGCTCATCATCATTGTCATATCTACTGTGGGATTGAGGAATAAGCTCTTCTACAACTACATAGAGCATTGCACCTGCTGCAAAAGCTAAGAACCATGGTAACAGTGGAGATAAGATATCGGATAACACTACCACTAAAATAGCTGCAATAGGCTCTACAATACCAGACATTGAACCTAAGATAAAAGCTTTAAAACGGCTTACACCGCCTGCGAAAAATGGTAAGGAGATAGCTGCACCTTCTGGCATATTTTGAATACCAATACCTAAAGCTAGAACGCAAGTTGAGGCAATAGTGGAAGTGTGTAAATTAGTAGCGGCAGCTGAAACACCTAAAGCCATACCTTCAGGGATGTTGTGAATGGTAAGGGCTAAAAATAACAGTACGTGACGTCTTAATCTTGATTTTGGACCTTCTGGTACTTTTGAGTTTAAGTGTAAGTGCGGTAAGGATTTATCAATGGCAATTAAAAAAATGGCACCTAAAGTAAAACCAATCATTACAGGTACACACTTTAAGTTACCATCAAAAGGGGACGCATCTAAAGCTGGAATGATTAAGCTAAAGATACTAGCTGCAATCATAATTCCTGCGCTGAATCCCATAGAAGCTTGAATATAAATTGGTTTGGTTGAATTTTTAAAGAAGAAAACAAAACCTGAGCCTAGAGTTGTGCAAAAAAATACAAATGATCCGATATAGGCTGCAAGTTGCAAGGTATCGAGGTTAATATTTGACATGAGAAAACGATCTTATAAATTAAAGATACAACAAAATCCAATTCTTTATTATAATATCGAAAATTTCTTTTTGTATATTTATATGTAGATAGGAGTCCACTACATGTTTAACATGGGTAATATGATGAAGCAAGCTCAGCTTATGCAAGAGCGTCTTCAAAAAGCTCAAGATGAAATCGCTAAGATGGAAGTTGTAGGCGAGTCTGGTGCAGGTATGGTAAAAATTACTGTAACAGGTAACCACGAAGTTCGTCGTGTTTCAATTGACGATTCTTTATTCACAGACGATAAAGATATTCTAGAGGATCTATTAGCCGCAGCTTTTAACGATGCACAACGTCGCATTGAAGAGCAATCTAAAGAGAAATTATCTGCTGTAACCGGTGGTATGCAATTACCTCCTGGCATGAAATTACCTTTCTAAGATGTCCTCAAGTAATCTCCTTGATAAAATGATAGAAGCACTACAGGTCATGCCAGGCATAGGGCCTGTAAGTGCTACTAGGATTGCTTACTATCTTTTAGATAGAAAAAGAGAGGAAGGCCTCTCAATGGTAGAGGCAATCTCTACTGCCTTAAAAAACGTAGCCTTATGCCCACAATGTCACAACTATACTGATGAAGAAAACAAGCTTTGTGCTTTGTGTGAAAGCTCTAAAAGAAAAGCTTCTAAAGCTTTATGCGTAGTTGAAACTCCATCAGATGTAGTAGCTATTGAAGCTAGTGCAAGCTTTAATGGAACTTACTTTGTATTACATGGCCACTTAAGTCCCTTAGATGGTGTAGGTCCTAATGAGTTACATTTAAATGATCTAGATGACTTAATTAAAAAGGCTGAAATTGAGGAAGTAATTCTAGCTACAAGTCATACCGTAGAAGGTGATGTTACAGCCTCCTACATTGCAAATATGGTAAAAAAGCATCAGATTAAAGTTACTAGAATTGCAACAGGTGTGCCTTTAGGTGGAGAGTTAGGCTCCGTAGATGGTAATACATTAGCTTTATCTTTAAACTATCGACGTGATATGTAATTTTGGTGGCATTTGCTACCAAAGTTTTCTCTAAATTTTTAATTCCTCCCTTGAAAATATAACTTAAAGCCCCCATCTTCAAATGCAGTAAGGTTTTTAATTACTAAAAACGGAGATGTATTAAAGATGACAGCTACTGTTCATGGCTTTCAAACTCAAGTTACTAAGTTGCTAGATTTACTAGCTAACTCTTTATACTCAAACAAGGAAGTTTTCCTTCGTGAGTTAATTTCAAATGCTTCTGATGCAAT
This sequence comes from uncultured Succinivibrio sp., assembly GCA_902785325.1. Classification (GTDB taxonomy): domain Bacteria; phylum Pseudomonadota; class Gammaproteobacteria; order Enterobacterales; family Succinivibrionaceae; genus Succinivibrio. Next base: position 13,030 of record CACZXZ010000002.1, read on the forward strand.
TGATAAATTACACTTCATGTCTTTGACCAATCCTGATTTAATCAAGGACGATCCTAATTTTAAGATCCAAATTAAAGCTGATAAGGATGCTAAGACCTTAACCATTACTGATAATGGTATTGGTATGACTCTAGACGAGGCAAACAGCCACTTAGGTACTATCGCAGAGTCTGGTACTGAAGCTTTCATGAAGAATTTAACTGGAGATGCTAAACGTGATTCTCAGTTAATCGGTCAGTTTGGTGTAGGTTTCTATTCTTCATTTATCGTTGCTGACAAAGTTACTGTAATTTCTCGTAGCGTAAACGCAAGCGAAGCTGAAGGTGTACGTTGGGAATCAGAAGGTAATGGCACCTTTACCTCTGAGAATGTAGCAGTTCCATTCCGTGGTACTCAAATTATCCTTCACATTAAGGATAGTGAGACAGAATTTTTAGATACTTGGAAACTACGTGATTGCATCACTAAGTACTCAGATCATATTTCAACTCCTGTTGAGTTATATGAGGAGAAGTATGAGCCAGCACCAGAGGCTAAAGAAGGTGAGACTCCTAAAGAGCCTGAAAAGAAGTTTGAGTATACTCAGGTAAATAACGCTCAAGCTTTATGGACCCGTGCTCCAAAAGACATTAAAGATGAAGAGTACAACGAGTTCTACAAGCACTTAAGCCACGATTATCAAGATCCTCTTGCTCATGCTCACAATAAGGTAGAAGGTGATTTAGAGTATACCTCTTTACTTTATATTCCAAAGCAAGCTCCATGGGATCTTTACAACCGTCAAACTGAGCATGGTCTAAAGCTATATGTTCAGCGTGTATTCATCATGGATAAAGCTGAAGCTTTCTTACCAAACTACTTACGTTTCGTAAAAGGTCTTGTAGATACTAATGCTTTACCACTAAACGTTTCTCGTGAGTTATTACAAGAGACTGCTGTAACTCGTAAGTTAAAGAAAGCTTTAACTAAGCGTGTGCTATCTATGATTGGTAATCTTGCTAAAGACAAGGATAAGTACACTGAGTTCTACAAGCAATTTGGTAATGTGCTAAAAGAAGGTCCTGTTGAGGATTATGACAATAAGGATGCTATCTTAAAGCTATTACGTTTTGCTTCAACTAATAACTCTGGCTCTGATTTATCTGTAAGCTTTGATGACTACATTTCTCGTATGAAAGAAGGTCAGGATAAGATTTACTACATTACAGCAGAAAGCTATGAAGCTGCACTAAACTCACCTTATCTTGAGAACTTAAAGAGTAAGGGCATTGAAGTACTATTGATGTGGGAACGCATCGATGAGTGGTTAATGGGTAATATTACTGAGTACGCAGGTAAGCAGTTTGTAAGTGCTAACTCTCAAGATTTACAGTTAGGTAAATTAGCTGGTGAAGAAGAGAAGAAGCAACAAGAGACTGTAGCTTCAGAGAACAAAGATCTTGTAGAACGTTTCAAGAAGACTTTAGGCGATAAGGTTAAAGATGTTGTAGTTTCAACAAGACTTGTAGATTCTCCATCTTGCGTAATTTCAGATGCCTCAAGAATGATGACTATGCAAATGCGTCGTTTACTAGAGGCTTCAGGTCAGAAACTACCTGATGAGAAGTACACTCTTGAGTTAAACCCAACTCATAAGCTAGTTCAAAAAGCTTTTGCTCAAACTGATGATGCTAAGTTTGCTCAATATGCTCAGTTAATCTATGAGCAGGCATTACTTGCTGATCAAGGTGCGCTAAAAGATCCTAGCTCCTTTGTTAAAGCAATGAATGCTTTACTAACCGAATAGTAGTTTGTAAGTATTCTTAAAAGAAAACCTTAATGTCTTGCGGTGTTAAGGTTTTTTTATATCTTAAAATTCAGCAGAAGAGTTTGCTATCTAGTGCTAAATTGCTTTAGAAAAACACAGACATATGGCTTTTTAGATATAAAAAAGCCTTTGCTCAAGCAAAGGCTCTTATAGAAAAGAAATGTGTTTACCACTTCTTCTTATCACCAAAGATTTCATCAAGATCGTCTTTATTTGCAAGACCTTGACCATTAGCATCAGCTTCTTCTTGTGGTTTTTCTTTCTTTTCTTCAGTTAAACCATTTAATAGGTTTGACAGTAAATCTTCTTTTTCAGTAAGCCAACCATCTTTAACACCTGAAGCTTTAATTACTCCTAAACCTTTTTCAATCAATTGTTTGCAGGTACCTAATTGCTTTAGGCGTTTCATCTCAAACACCTTTTGAATTAAGTTAGAGATATTTACTTTTAAAACTAAGATGTAAAGACGACGGTCTTCTTTGTTAATTAAATTTGGATTTAAAGGAATACCTGAGGATAACTCTGATTTTAAGATAGCTCTTAAACGACGAATGGTTCTAAGCTGAGTTAAAGCCATGATGTCGTTATCTGGAGTTTTAAAAGCGTTTGCTTCTTTATAATTGGTTTTAATTTCAGCAATTAGCTTTTCTTCATTAGCAATACGCTCTTTTACTTCCTCACGATTTTTGGGATCGATAGCGCGCTTTTTTAAAGCTCGAATAATACGATAGTGAAGTACAAGTACTAAGGTCTTTGAGAATACAACTTGAGCTTGATTTAATAATAATTCCTCACATTCAGCAATAATGTTTCTTGCCTTAGCAGCAATAAGTCTTGAATCTTGTTCACGACGAGCAACATAGTCACTGTACATGTTAAAGATGATAAGCAAGAAAGTAGCTAAAAGTACAAAAATTACTGCAATAGTTATAATCATTTTTCAATCTCAATATCATGTATTACTTATCTATTCTATTATAACGACACAATAGCTTTTTTATTAAGTTTTAGTAATCAAATTTTGAGCTAGAACATAAGATTAGTAGGTATTTTGTTAAATCAAAATGATCTAAAAGCTTTTCTTAAGAACTTAATTTTGTAATTTTTGTCCATATAGGACACAAAAAGTAATCTTGTTAATAGCAAACTTAGCATTATTGTTTATAATAGACGCAGTCTTTAATTTTAGTTTAATTGAAGGAATGTCTTAATATGACAACATTGATTAAAACTGCTGATTTTATTGAATCAGTATGCGATGCGATTCAATACATTTCATACTATCACCCTCAAGACTTCTTGAAGGCAATGAAGCATGCTTATGATATTGAGCAAAATCCATCTGCAAAGAATGCAATTGCACAGATTCTTGTAAACTCAAAAATGTGTGCTATTGGTCATCGACCATTATGCCAAGATACCGGTGCTGTAACTTGCTTTGTTAAGATTGGTATGGATGTTCGCTTTGAAGGCGATATGACCATTCAAGAGATGGTAGATGAGGGTACTCGCAGAGCTTATGCTTTTGAAACTAACCCACTACGTAAATCAATTCTAATGGATCCTATCGGCAAGAGAATTAACACTAAGGATAATACTCCTGCTGTAGTTCACATCGAGATGGTTCATGGCAATAAGGTTGAAATTGCTATTGCATCTAAGGGTGGTGGTTCTGAGAACAAGACTCACTTAAAGATGTTAAACCCATCTGATAGCGTTGTAGATTATGTATTATCAGAGATCCCACACATGGGTGCTGGTTGGTGTCCTCCTGGCATCATCGGTATCGGTATTGGTGGTACCCCTGAGAAATCAGCTATTTTAGCTAAAGAAGCTTTAAATGATCCTATCGATATTCAAGAGTTAATCGCTCGTGGTCCTAAGACTGCAGAAGAAGAATTACGTCTTGAGTTATACGACAAGATCAACAAGTTAGGTATTGGTGCTCAAGGTTTAGGTGGTATTACTACTGTTCTAGATGTTAAGGTAAAGACCTATCCTTGCCACGCTGTATCAAAAGCTACAACCATTATTCCTAACTGTGCAGCAACTCGTCACATCGACTTTGAGTTAGATGGTACAGGTCCTGCTAAGTTCGTTCCACCTTCATTAGACAGCTATCCTGATATTGAAATCGGTGGTGCAAGTGCAGATATCAAGCGTGTAAATCTTGATACTATCACTAAAGAAGAAATTGCTTCTTGGAAGATGGGGCAGACCTTATTATTATCAGGTACTATCCTAACAGGTCGTGATGCTGCTCATAAGAGAGTATGCGACTTAATCGCTCAAGGCAAGCCTCTACCTGAAGGTGTTGATTTCCACAAGAAGTTCATCTACTACGTAGGCCCAGTTCCTGCTGTTGGTGATGAAGTTGTGGGACCTGCAGGTCCTACTACCTCAACACGTATGGATAAGTTTGTTGAGACTATGTTATCTCAAACTGGTTTATACGGCATGATTGGTAAGTCAGAGCGTGGTCCTGAGGCTATTGCTTCAATTAAGAAGCACAAGGCTGCTTACTTAATGGCTACAGGTGGTGCTGCTTACTTAGTTTCTAAGGCAATTAAGTCAGCAAAAGTTCTAGCTTTTGAAGACTTAGGTATGGAAGCTATCCGTGAGTACAAGGTTGTGGATATGCCAGTTACTGTTGCAGTGGATTCTGAAGGTAACTCAATTCACCACATTGGTCCTCAAATCTGGTCTGAGAAGATCAAAGAGATTAAGTTCAAGTATATTTAATCTTTTTATAACTTGCGCCTTTGGCGCAAGTTATCCTTCCTCTAAAATTTTCTTTTCAAATATCCAATCCTTTCATTTTTAAACCAATTTTTTTGATGAAAATCAAATTCTTTAGCTGAATTGTCCGTTCTTTAAGTTATAATCTAGCGCCTTGATATAAAATAATTTAAATAATGGTGTAAAAAATGACTGAGACTAATCCTGTAATTGATAAATCTAGACGCGCACCTAAGCGAGATATTGATGGAGTATTTTTATTAGATAAGCCATCAGGGATTAGTTCTGCTTTAGCTTTAACTAAAGTACGTGGTATTTACAGAGCTAATAAAGGTGGTCACACCGGAAGTTTAGATCCTCTAGCTTCAGGTTTATTGCCAATTTGTTTAGGACAAGCGGCTAAATTCTCCTCCTACTTTTTAGAAGGTTCTAAAAAATACCTAGCTACAGGAAAACTTGGTGTCATTACAGATTCAGGTGATGCTGATGGCAATATTATTCAAGAAAATCCTGTAACAAATGAAATTGAAGGTATTGATGAGGCTATTAGTCGTTTTATAGGTACCATCACTCAAGTTCCACCTATGTATTCAGCCATTAAAGTAGATGGCAGACCATTATATAAGTACGCAAGAGCTGGTAAAACCGTTGAAGTACCTAAGCGCGAGGTACAAATTTTTTATATCAAGTTAATCGATAAAACAGCTGATACCTTTACTATTGAAGTTTATTGCTCAAAGGGAACTTATATTAGAACTTTAGTTGAAGATATAGGCCAAGCTTTAGGTTGCGGCGCTCATGTAACCATGCTTCGTCGTATCGAAGTTGATGGCTTACCTAAAGGAACAATGCATACTTTAGAAGATATCCAAAAACTTGCCGATAATAGAGAAGATTTTACCGATTTTACAGAGCTTGATAAGCTTTTAATCCCAATTGATGTAGCTATGGATTATCTTCCAAGAATTGATATTCCATATGAAATGGCAGTGCTTTTATGCCAGGGACAAAGACAAAATAATTTAGCTTCCCGTTGTCAATTTACTAATTGTAATGTTGACTATGAAGGTACTCTTCAAATTAGAACTGACGGTTTATTTTTAGGAGTAGGTCATATACAAAAAGGTGTGTTGATTTCAGACAGAATGATGTCTGATCCTTTGCACACTAATAAAGGACTTTACAAGTAGATGATTGCTTTAAAAAAGTTTATTTATATTTTTGCTTTTATTGGTCTTTGCAGTCTTGTTTCTGGCTGTGAGGATAGAGCAGTAGCATCCTCAAATAACATGATTAGAGCTATCAATAAAGTGATCTCTAATGAGGAGGTTATGATTGCAATTCCTTGTATGTCTTTGCGCGATGACAAAGTAGTACCACCTTTTGTAATTATTGATCCGATGTTAAAAGAGCTTGGAGTAACAGCTACCGGTCATCAAAAAGATATCTACTTAAACCGTATTGTAAAATACGCTAAGGTCATGGAAAAGTCAGGGGCAATTAACCTTAAAAAGTCTCGTTTTAAAATTCATATGCCTTTTGTGGGAATTAAGGTCTTTAATGGCTATGAGGTAGACTATAATCCTGATATTGCTCGCACTTTGCAAATCTCACCATACTATGGTTTGGCAATGGCAACCATTGGCACTTTACAAGTAAATGAGCTTATAAAAACTACCACTCCTTATTTTGAGGATGGTATTAAGTATGTAGATATTACCTTTACCGTTAAAATCGACAATTTATTAAGTTGTATTGATGACGATACTTTAATTGAATCTTTTGCAAAAGAAGAAGTGGATAATGCCAAGGCTACTTATAGATTGTATCTTGATAAAGATTCTCTAGAGTGGAAAGTGCAGAAACCAAAAAAGCTTAATATCAATCCTGTTCGCAAATTCTTTGTCTATCTTGTAGAAAAATAGTCATGTCTTTAATTGAAACTATTTGGTACCAAAAGCTAAACCACAAAAATGGTTTAGCTATTATACTTTTATACCCTTTAAGTTTGTTGTTTAGAGTTATCACTTTTGTAAGAAGATATTTTTATAAACACCATCTTCTAAAAGTTACCCCTTTAAAAGTACCAAGTATTGTGGTTGGTGGCATTAGCGTAGGAGGCAGTGGCAAAACTCCACTTTCAATTGCGCTTATTGAGTATCTATCTAACTGTGGTTATAAAGTAGGTCTAGTAAGCCGTGGTTACAAGGGTAAAGCAAAAAGTTATCCTTTAGTAGTAAATACTGACACTAAAGCTTGTGAATCAGGCGATGAGCCTTTACTTATAAAAATGGCTTTGCAAGATAAAGTTACAGTTTGTGTTGATCCTAATAAAGATAGAGGCTGTAAGTTCCTTGAAGAAAAAGGCGTAGACGTGATTGTCTCAGATGACGGTTTACAGCATTATAGTCTAGATTTTGATATTGAAATTGTAGTTTTAGACGGTAAAAGACTTTTGGGTAATGGCTTTTTAATGCCAGCTGGTCCTTTAAGAGAAGGTAAGTGGCATTTAAAAACTTGTGATGCTGTAGTTGTAAACGGCGAAACTAAAATTGACAACGCTTATAACATGCAACTTGTACCTGATAAGGTGATCCCTTTAACTTACTTTTTAAAGCATCAAGGGGATAGTAAAGCTCTTGATACTACCGAAGGGGTGGTTGCAATGGCTGGTATTGGTAATCCAAAACGCTTTTATTCAACTTTAGAGAATTTAGGTTATACCATCACCAATACCATTGAAGTTTCAGATCATCAAAAGTTATCTGATGAGCAAGTTTTATCTTTTGCCCGTGAAAATAAAGTTGTCATGACGGCAAAAGATGCAGTAAAGTATGCTCACTTACAGTCTGATAACCTATATGTACTAAATGTACAAGCATCTTTAGATAATAGCTTTTTTGAAAAAATTAAACAAAAGCTTATAGACAGAATTAACCATTAAAAAGGTAATGCTATGCAAGATTATATTGTTGCCATTCCATCTCGTTTTGCTTCTACTCGTTTTCCTGGTAAACCACTTGTCCTAGTAGGTGGTATCCCTATGGTAAAAAGAGTGTGTATGCAGGCTTTAAAATCTAAAGCAAAACAGGTTATCGCCTGTGTAGATGATGAGAGAGTAAGCGCTGTACTTAATGGTATGGATAAGGTACAAGTATGTATGACCTCCACTGATTGTAATTGTGGTACTGACAGACTTGCACAGATGATTAAAAAGCTTAACATCGACGAGAACACTGTGATTGTAAATGTTCAAGGTGATGAGCCTTTAATTGATCCTAAGCATATTGATCAAGTAGCTAAACTTTTAGAAGATACTAAAGCTGACATGGCTACCTTATGCTTTGAAATTGATAATGTAAAAGATGTATTTGATTTAAACTGTGTCAAAGTAGTCTTTGATAAAAATCAAAAAGCTATCTACTTTTCAAGAGCTCCAATACCTTATGAGCGTGACAATTTTAAATTAGGTAACGTACAAGAACTTAAACATAAGCATTACCACCATGTAGGTATTTATGCTTACAAAGCTAAAACAGTACTTGAGTATGCTGCTATGAGCCAAACTAGTTTAGAAATTGCTGAATCCTTAGAGCAATTAAGACTTATGGAAAATGGCAAGTCTATTGCAGTAGGTATTTGTACTGAGCCTCCTAAGACAGGTGTAGATACCAAAGAAGATCTTGATAGAATAAATGCTTATTTAAAAGAGATTGAAGGTTAATCTTAATTGAATAAAGCCACAAGAAATTGTGGCTTTACGTACCGCTTTGATCTTTGGCTATTTTTAAATCGTCAAATAAGGCTTTTGAATTGCATCCTTTTGAATAATAGGCATTCATTAAAGATGTCATCATGGATTTTCCAAATCTACGAGGACGAGATACGCAGATAAACTTTTCTTTAGAGTTCATAAATCTGTTTAGGACAGATAAACAGGCACTCTTATCAACAAAATGACTATTTCTAGCTTCTGAAAAAGCGTTGTTTCCACGATTTAAATACTCTGACATAAAAACATCTTTAATCGGTTGAATTTTCTGTTCTACTATACCATAATAGCAATGCTTGTCGGAGTGCCTTGAAGGCTGAGATTGCTTTGCAAAATCCGTTGATCTGATCTAGTTAATGCTAGCGTAGAGAACAAGATATCCGGCATGCATAAGTTTAGTTTATTTATCAAGCAGTGCCGATATGTCTCATAAAATCGAAAATAAGCAATTTACCCCTGACATTCAAGTCGTAAAGATTAAGGGCAGTTCTGATGATGTAGCAGTGCCTTTTAATCAAATCAATCTATCAAATCAAGAATCTATCCTAGTTTCTAGAGTTGAAGGTGAAACCTCAACTACTAAAATATTACCTAAAACCTCCTTAACTTACGCCCCTTATGTAGTTAATGCAGGTGTTAACAAGGTTAAGAAGACCATTCTTGAAAGGGCAAAGGCAGGCGAAATTACCAAGCACATGGAATATGTAGCCATCCGTGAGTCATATAAGTATGGCGAGGATATGAATTTCACTGCGCAAACAGTGATGGAGGAAATTGCCAAAGGTCATGCTGTAATACCTTGCAACGTAAATCACCCTGAGTGTGAACCTATGATTATAGGTAAAAAGTTTTCGGTTAAGGTAAATGCTAATATCGGTGCTTCCTCTTTATCCTCAAATTATGATGAGGAGATTAAAAAGTTACATTTAGCTCTAAAGCATGGTGCTGATACCGTGATGGATTTATCTACCGGTATTGACAATCTAGGTTCTTTGAGAAACGCCATTTTAAGAGCCTCCCCAGTACCAATTGGTACAGTTCCTATTTATGAAGCTTTAGATAGAGCTCATGGTGATGTAAGACTACTTACCTGGGATTTATTTAGAGATACAGTGATTTCACAAGCCCAGCAAGGTGTTGATTACTTTACTATTCACGCAGGTTTATTACAGGATTTATTACCACATGCAGCAGCTCGTACCTTAGGTATTGTCTCTCGTGGTGGCTCCATTATGGCAAGTGTCATGTTAAATTCTGACAGTGAGAATTTAGCTTATGAGCACTTTGATGAACTAATTGAAATTTGTAAAGACTACGATGTAGCTTTATCTTTAGGTGATGGCTTACGTCCTGGTTGTTTAGCAGATGCCTGTGATAAAGCTCAATACGGTGAACTTAAGAATATCGGCATGCTTGCAAAGCGTTGTTTTGACGCTGGTGTATCCTGCTTTATTGAAGGTCCAGGTCATGTGCCTATGGATAAAGTATATGAGAACCAAGAGCTTCAAGAAACCTATTGTAATAAGGCTCCTTTCTATACTTTAGGACCATTAGTTACTGATATTGCACCAGGTTACGATCATATTACCTCAGCCATAGGTGGTGCTATGATTGCCTCCTTTGGTACAGCAATGCTTTGCTATGTAACCCCATCAGAGCATCTTGCTTTACCTAATGAAAACGATGTGAAGACTGGTTTAATTACTTATAAATTAGCAGCTCACGCAGCCGATGTGGCTAAAAAGCTACCAGGGGCTATTGCAAGAGATAACGCTATGGCAAAGGCTCGAGCTGACTTTAGATGGTATGATCAATTTGCACTATCTTTAGATCCTCAAAATGCTTTTGAGGTATGGTCATCACAAATGCCTGAGGAGTGCGCTAAATCCCATGAGCCTGCTTTCTGCTCAATGTGTGGCCCTCGATTCTGTCCAATTAGATTAAATCGTAAATTACAGGCAAAGTTCAATGTTAAAGCATAATCGCCCTTTAGTATTAGTAGTTGCAGGCTTAGATTCCTCAGGTGGCGCAGGCATTAGTGCTGATTGTATTACGGTACATGACAATGCTGCCTTTGCACTACCTTGTGTAACTGCACTTACAAGTCAGTCTTTATCTAAGATCTCCATGGTAGTACCTACTGATGAAGCTTTATTTGAAGACACTTTAAAGCTAGCTTTTGAAGATTCAAAAGCTATAAGTGCTATAAAAGTAGGTCTTATAAGTGATGACAGATTACTAAAAATCCTCTTAAAGTATTTAGAAAATGAGTTTAAGGGAATACCTGTAGTTTGGGATCCTGTGCTTACTGGAACCGCAGGAGATCTGCACTCTGTTGATTTAAAAGCTTACTTAAAAGATATCTTAAAACATACCACTATCTTTACCCCAAATTTAAATGAAGCTTTAGAGCTTGCCTCTTGGTCTAAAGAGGATTTCAAACAAAAAGGTGTTAAAGCTTTAGCTCAAGTCTTTTTAGATTTAGGTTGTCAAAACGTAGTGATTAAAGGTGGTCACAACATTGAAAACACTGATGCTAAAGATTACTTTGCTTCAAAAGAAGTATCTTTCTTTTTTGTATGTCCAAAGGTTGAAGGCTTAGGTGCTCACGGTGGTGGCTGTGCTTTATCCTCCTCACTTGCAGCCTTTTTAGCAAACGACTTTGCTCCACATGATGCCATGGTACTTGCTAAAGCTTATGTAACAGGCGGCATTAAAGAGCCTGCGCATGAAGTTTTAGAGCAAAATGATTTAAGACCACCTATTGGTCATCATGGTCTACCAACTTGGCTTGACGATTTCCCTCAAGTATTTGAAGAAGGTTTCCCATCATACTCTGAGCGCTTTGCTCCATGTCCATTACACTTAGGTTTATATCCTGTAGTAGATAGTGTTGAGTGGATTGAAAGACTAGTAAATCAAGGGGTGAAGACCATTCAGTTACGTATTAAAGATAAAAGTGATCCAAAGCTTTTTGACAAAATTAAGGCAGCGGTTGATTTTTGTGAACCAAAAGCTGTTCGTCTATTTATCGACGATCATTATGAGTTGGCAATTAAAGCTCATGCCTATGGTGTACACCTTGGTATGGAAGATTTAAAAACAGCTGATTTAAAGAGTATTCAAAAGGCTGGTTTAAGACTTGGTGTATCAACTCATGGTGCTTATGAAATGCTAAAGGCAATGCAGTTGCAACCATCTTACATCGCTTTAGGTCATATCTTCCCAACCCAAAGTAAGAAGATGCCATCTAAACCTCAAGGCGTGTTTAAACTTGCTTTAGAGCAAGAGATTATTCAGGATTTAGTGCCAACAGTAGCTATAGGTGGTATTAAATTACATAACGTTGAAGATGTTTTAGAGACAGGAGTTGGCTCTGTTGCTTTAATCACAGGTATTACTAAAGCAGACGATCCTGACAAAGAAACTCAAGTTTGGTTAAAGTACTGCACCAGTGGAGATTAGTATGGCTCAAATTACTTTTAATCAAGAACACAAGTTAACTATTAAAGACGGCACTACCTTAAGTGAGTTTTTAAAAGAGCAACAACTGTTAAAAGAAGGTGTTGCTGTAGCAATTGATGAAGACATTATTAAAAAAGATACCTACGATAATGTGATCCTAAAAGACGGCATGAACGTGGATGTCTATAACATGGTATCAGGAGGTTAAAAAGATGTCTGACAAGTTAGTATTAGCAGGTCGTGAATTTGACAGTAGACTAATTATCGGTACTGGTAAGTACGCATCTGCGGAAGTTTTACAAAAGTCAGCACTAGCAAGTGGCGCTCAAATTGCTACTATGGCAGTTAAAAGAGTAGATGTAAAAACTCATCAAGACGAGATTGTAGCTCCCTTAAAAGAGCTTAACATTACTTTAATGCCTAATACCTCTGGTGCTAAAAACGCAAGAGAAGCTATCTTTGCAGCTCGTTTAGCAAGAGAAGCTTTAGGTACTGATTGGATTAAAGTTGAAATCCACCCTGATGTACGTTACTTACTTCCTGATCCTATTGAAACTTTAGAAGCTTGCAAAGTTTTAGTTGAAGATGGCTTTAAAGTATTCCCATACATTCAAGCAGATCCAGTATTAGCCCGTCGTTTAGAGGAAATTGGTGTAATTGCTGTAATGCCACTAGGTGCTCCTATTGGCTCTGCTCAGGGCTTACAAACTAAAGCTATGATTGACATTATCTTAAAGCAGTCCCATGTACCGGTTATTGTAGATGCAGGTATTGGTGCCCCATCTGATGCAGCTTTAGCTTTTGAAATGGGCGCAGATGCTGTAATGGTTAATACTGCAATTGCAGCTTCAGCAGATGCAGTGTTAATGTCTGAGGCTTTTAAAGCTGCTTGTGAGGCTGGACGTAAAGCCTATAAAGCAGGTCTTGCTATTAAGTCAACTAGCGCTAAAGCCACCTCTCCTATGGAGGCTTTTTTGAAGGAGGCTATGAAATAAATGAGCTTTTTTGATGTACTCTCAAAATATGATGTTGATAAATTCAAAGAGCTTGTAGATAGCAAAACCGACAAAGACATTGAGCTTGCATTAGCAAAACAAGGTGCCCACACTATTGACGATTTTGCAGCTTTAATTAGTGAGCGTGCCCGTACCCATTACTTAGATGTAATGGTTCAAATGAGTATGCAACTTACAAGAAAGCGCTTTGGTCGTTGCATTAACATGTATTTGCCTTTGTATTTGACCAATTTGTGTTCAAATAAGTGTGCTTATTGTGGTTTTAGTGTAGCTAATAAATTCAAACGCGTGGTGTTAACTCTTGAAGAAATTGAAGAAGAGTTACAAGCCATGAATAAAATGGGCTATACCAATATTCTGTTAGTATCAGGTGAAAACTCTCATAAAGCAGGTATGCCTTATTTTGAGCAAGTGTTACCCCTTGCTAAAAATTATGCTGACTACTTACAGATGGAAGTACAACCTTTAGAAACTGATGAGTACGCAAGGTTAAAAGAGTTAGGCTTAGATGCCGTATCTGTTTATCAAGAAACTTATCATCCTGAGTATTACAAAAAAGTGCATTTAGCTGGTAAAAAAGCTGATATGCGCTTTAGAATGGAAACTCCTGATAGATTAGGACAAGCTGGTATTGATAAAGTTGGTATGGGCGCTTTACTTGGTTTATATGATTGGAAAGTGGACTTAGTTGCAACTGCTATGCATGTTTTATACATGCGTGATAAGTATTGGAAGACTAATCTTTCTATTTCTTTCCCAAGATTAAGACCTGCTCAAGGTGGCTTTGAGCCTCATTCTCCTGTATCAGATGCAAAATTATTACAAATAATTTGTGCTTGGAGAATTTTTGATAATGAGTTAGATTTAACTATCTCCACTCGTGAGTCAGCTCAGTTTAGAGATTTGATTTTACCAGTTGGTATCACCGCTTTATCAGCAGGATCTTCCACAGAGCCTGGTGGTTATGCTCACAAGGGACAGAATCTTGAGCAGTGGACTGTAAATGATGCTCGTCCTGTGGATGAGGTAGTTAAAGTTATGGAAGAAAGTGGTTTTGATGCAGTATTCCACAATGCATCTACCACCTATTTTAAGGCAGTTTAAAGATGGCTAAAGTACAAAAGAAAGGTTTAGTTAGAATTTTTAATGCTTATAAATACAGCATGAAAGGCTTTAAGGCAGGTCTTGAAAATGAAGCTGCTATTCGTCAAGAGTTTGTGCTTGCAACTATTTTGACTATTGCTTCAGTTTTTGTCTTTGACGGTGTTAGTCAGTTAATTCTGTTAATTGCTATGCCATGGCTTACTGTGGTAGCTGAGCTTTTAAATTCAGGTATTGAAGCTGTTGTAGATAGAATTGGTACTGAATACCATGAGCTATCAGGTAGAGCTAAAGACTTAGGCTCTGCTGCAGTATTTGTAATGCTAGTTTTAACCCTACTTACTTGGGTGTTAATCTTAGTTAATAACTACACCTCCTTACTTAAATAAGTATTTGCTACAGGTAAGCTTAGCTTACCTGTAGCTGTAATCTTCTTATGACAGCTTTGATTACCACCTCTAATATCCACGATAAGATGATGTCTCTTGCCCTAAAAGAGGCTTTTAAAGCCTATAAGCTTGGGGAAATTCCAGTAGGCTGTGTCATCACAGATGAGAATAATGAGCTTGTAGCAACGGGTTTTAACAGAACCATTATCGATAACGATCCAAGTGCTCATGCTGAGATTGTAGCTTTAAGAAAGGCAGGGGAAAAACTTCAAAATTACCGCTTGGTTAATTTAAATTTATATGTAACTTTAGAGCCCTGCACTATGTGCTCAGGGGCTATTATTCATGCCAGAATTAAAAGAGTATTTTTTGGTGCGTACGATTTAAAAACTGGCGCTTGTGGTAGTGTGTTTAATGTCTTAAATGACGATAGACACAATCATAAAGTAGAAATTTATGGTGGTATCTTAAAAGAGGAGTGCTCTAGTATGCTCTCAGACTTTTTTAAAGCCAGACGTAAAATGCAAAAAGAAGGTCGTGACTGGATAGTAGAAAGTGGTAAAGAGCGTACTTGGCTTAATAAAGACTAGTTAAAATTTAGATCCTAAGCAAAAAAATATAATTATTTGAAACATATCCAAATTTATGTTTTATATTATCTGTATAATTTAGAGAATATGAAATTAGCTTTAAGGAGCTACAGCAGTGAAGACTCGTAACAGTATTCGACAAGAAATCAATAATCTATATAAGAACAATGTAATTACTTGGCTTAGCAATTTTATCAAGCACCAAACCCCATTTGATGCAGTACGCATTTATTTAGGTGCACCAACAACCGACGAGGCTGTAGTTGCAAATAAGGATGAATTCAAGCGTTTTTGCCAAGATTGGAAAAAAGATCTAACCGCAGGTAAAGTTGATTTTATTGAAAAAACTTATCCTGACATTGGTACTATTGCAGTTCCAATTCATTTAGTCTTTGAAAGCATTGATGAGATTGCTTCATGGGCAGGTCACTTAGTAGAATTCCATACTGCAGAAAATCGTTTATTAGCAGTTCAAAAAGAGCTTCCTGATTTAGTAGATGCTGGTATTGATAATATCCATTATCTAACTTCTTTAGATGAGATTGACTTTGTAAGATTCTTACAAGTTTGCAAGTGGTTAACCCAACACAAGAACTCTGGCGCTTTAATTCGTCAGATCCCTGTACGTGGTGTTGATACTGTTTGGTTTGAAACTCATCGCTATTTAATTTTAGCTTTCTTACGTAATTACTTAGATTTAAATCCATTACGTAAAGATTTATTACAATTAGGTTTAGTGCCACCACCACAGACTGTACGTATTATTCTTTTAGATAATGTACTACGTAGCAAAGTAGGTGGTATGCGTGATTTAGCTTTAACTGTAACTGATTTAGCTAAATTAGATATCAAGCCAAGAAAGATTTACTTCTTTGACGATTTATCTACAGCTTTATCACTACCTGATATTCCTGGTGTGGTTGCTATCGTATTACCTTCAATTATTGGTGAGATCTGCAAGATTAACTGGATTGCTCATTCACAATGTGTATACGTAAGTGGCATTGAGATGAGATCTTTTGCAGTGATTAACAATCTTCGTGTTTACTTACCAAATACTCAAGCACCTGTGTTATCAAAGAATGTCTTTATGGCAAATCGCGATTTAGTATCTTTTGATGACATTGAGCTTGAAGAGTTAAATGCCGATATGGCTTTAACTGTTGATGAGTCAATGCTATACAATTTACTTGCTTTAGGTACTTTCGGTCGCAGAGCTCGTATCCCACAAGAGAGAATTCCTTTATCAGTAATCTATTCCTTACTTGATATTCAAGTAGAGGACAATCAGATGTTTACAGTAGTTAAGGAAAATTCTCAAGCTGAAGAAGATGTTGCTAAAGCTCCTTCAAATGTAGCTCCAAAAGCTCAAGAGGATGAAGTTCAAGCTGTAAGCAATGAAACTAAGGTAATTAGTTCTAATAGTCAAACACAAGTTCAAAAATAGCTTTTAGTTTTGAATGGTAAAGACTCGGAGTGCCAAAAGTGCTTCGAGTTTTTTTGTTTTATGATGATGCAAAAATGATCTTTGTGATCTTTTCAAAGTTTAATCTGCTAAGATTAAATCAAGTTAATAAAAGAAATAAACCTAAGTAAATTGTCTAAAGAAATCAAGGCAGTAAGCCGATAGAAGATAGAACTGTTTTAGGAACATAAAATGTCTGCTTTATTTATTAGTGTACACCCTGACAATCCTCAACCTCGTTACATCAATCAAATCTGTAATATTTTAGATGAGGGTAAAGTTGCGGTATTACCAACAGACTCTGCTTATGCTTTATGCTGTAAGACTGAGCAAAAGCAAGCTGTAGAGCGTATTGCAAGAATTCGTCAAATTGACAAACATCATAACTTTACCTTGTTGTGTCGCGATTTGTCTGAATTGTCCACTTATGCAAAAGTAGATAATAATATCTTTAGATTACTAAAACATCATATTCCAGGACCTTATACCTTTATTTTACCTGCAACAAAGGAAGTTCCTCGCCGTTTAATGAATGAAAAAAGAAAGACTATCGGCATGCGAATTCCATCAAATGCAATTTTAGATGCCATCATTGATAAGTTAAATGAGCCTTTGATGAGTTGCTCTTTAATCTTACCAGGTCAAACGGAGGCTTTAGGTGATCCTGTAACCATTAACGACGAAATTGGATCTTTAGTTGATGTGATTGTAGATGGTGGTCAATTGTCAGTTAACCCAACTACAGTGATTTCTTTTGAAGATGACGTACCTGCTGTAGTTCGTGTAGGTGCTGGAGATCCTAGTGATTTTGAGTAAGATGCTATGAAGCCACAAGTATATGCAAAGATAATTCGTTTTAACTTTGTGTTGATGATTATACTTATCGTCATAGGCTTCGTATTATTTCCAAATCAATATGCACTCCCAAAAATTGACCGTTCTAAAGCTAATCAAAAAGGTTATGATGTGACTCGCAATGAAATTCGCGACGAGCTTATCTTATCTAAAACTAAAAAAGAGCTTGAACAAAGGTGGGCGTATGAACCTTTAGATCAAGATCTTTTAGATTACACCGATAGCTACACTAAGAAAAAGCAACAAGAGCTTGCTTTAGCACACTCAAAAGAACGTGGGCAGAAGGTTTTAGAGCAAAAAAAATTCAATGGTGAGTCTCCAACTGAACCTGAGCTAAAGAGTACCCAAAGTACTATTTATAGAGCAAAAGTACACGCTTTAGCTTCCTGGGCGCAAAGTAATAAAAATCCTTAAACCAAAGGAGCATAAATGGTTTTAAGTAAAAGTGTTTTTAATCCTGCTAAAGCTATTCACAGTAAAGTTGTGATCTTCTCATTACTAGTAGCTGCCTTTTTAGTTCTCCTGTTTTTCATTTCAACTTTGGTCATGGATGATGACAATGACTTTTTTGACAAAAAAAAGCATAACAAGGCTCATGTTGATATCACTCAAGAAGTAAAAGAGCTTTTAGAGGATGCAAAACTACAAGAACAGACAGGTGAGCATAAAACCATTGTAGTAAAAGGGAGTAGCAAAAAATTAGATCTTAATGATCCTAAAACTAAAGAGTATGTGGAAGCTTTTAAAGAGGCTGTAAAAGAGTATCAGGAAGAAGAAAGTAAAAATGCTCAAGAAGAGGGAGAGCCTAAATCTAATACAGAGGTTGTCGTGATAAAAGATGAAGAGACTGTAGAGCCTACAGACACTAAAAAAGCCTTATCTGATACAGCACAGGAACAAGAGCAGTCTAAGCTTACAGTGGTATCTAATACAAAAGAAAACTTGCTAGAAGATACTAATCTTCAAGAACTAACAGAGAAGAGTCAAGCTGATAAAACAGAATATCCACAAGAGACAGAAAGTAAGAAAGCAGATGCTAACACTTTAAAGCAAGATCTTTTATCAAAAGAGTCCCATACAGCCCCTAATTTAGAAAGTTCTAAGACAGCAGTTGAACCTACTTTAGAGTCCAATTCAAAATCAACGACTCAAGATGAGACAACTTCTGACACAGACACAAAAGTTACAGTAGTTGATCTTAATAAACTTGAAAAGTCAGATAAGAGTGAGTCGGTTTCAAACTGGGCAAAAGAGCATACTAAATTAAAACAAAAGTCAGGTGAGAGTCCAAAGATACAAGATAAAGAGCAACAAAAAGCTATAAATGAAGAGGAGAAACTTAATAAAACTCTAGATATCTTAGATGAGGTTTTGTAGGTTTATTTAAAATCCTCTCAGACTGAGAGGATTGAATGGACAAATTAAACGGTTAGCTTATTGATTTCTTGTTGTAATTCTTGCAACAACTCAGTTGAAACTTCAGAGTTAGAACGCTCAGACTCCACTATCTCATTTAATTGTTTTACATCCTCTGTAATGCCTTGCATATTTGAAGAAATCTCTGAGGTTGCAGTAGTTTGTTGCTCTGCTGCAGTTGCAATCTGAGTAATTTGAGTATGAACAGAGGATACGTTATAAACAGCATCGCGGAAATGTCGGAGAAGGACAGTTTCATCTAAATCAAAGTAATATAGACTATCATCGTAAAAATTTTTTAGTTGAAAAGTTAACCTATGAACAGTTGTACCAACTATTTTTATAATTAAAGAGCAAACCAATGTCTTTAGTATTGACATTGGTTTTTCAAAGTTTTTAAGCTAAAAATTTATTTTCGTCATCGACAGCCTTTTTTATAATAGTCATATCTGTAGCATCTAAACAAAAGATGTTTGAGATTAAAATGTCTATTTCTTCATAGAGTTTTTGTGCTTCTTTTAATTCAACATTATCTATCAATTTATTTGCAAGCTTAATTACTTCATCTTGGGTATTTTGATCTACCAAAGGAATAGGAATGCTCTCAATATGAGCTCTTAAGATTTTTACAGAATTAAATTCTTTTTTAAAGATGAATTGTGCAATTCTTGAATTTAAAACAGCTAAAACATATTTGATGCTTATATTGGGGATCCTTGGAATGACAATATTGCAACTATTTAGTGATAGAGTTTGTTTGTCATCGTAAGCAAAGACCAATTGATTACAAATGAAACGGTAAAATAATTTTTCTTTTGCTCTATAAAATTCAGTAGGAGCTGTTTGCTGAAAGTTTTCAGGTTGGAAAGTAATGTAGTTTGAAGAATTATTGATATGGTATTTACTAATATCAGATCCCTTCAAAACTATTTCGTTATCATTTGACTTTTCACTTGAGATGTATTCTTTGTTATTACCTGTTACTATACCTAAAGCAAAGTCTGCATTTCCTTGTAAGTAAGAACAATTGTAAACATTTTTAATCTTATTTAGTACAGCGTATTCTTCATCTGTGGTACCAAAACTAAAATTATCTGCTGTAACTTCACGTTCTGTATTTATCGTAAATGAGTTAGATTTATTAGTTATATTCATTCCTATCGTTGAGAATGAGGCATTGGATCTTTCTAAATCAAGAATAATGCAAGGACATTGAACCCCTTCAAAAGCGTTACCGAGAAAATCAATTTTTTTAATCAAAGAATTATTAAGAATACACTTTCTAATTTCTGTGTGAGCTTTTACATTAAGTATTGCTTCAGGTAATACCAAAGCTACATGACCGTTAATTGAAAGAGTATTTAATGATTGCTCTAAAAATAGATCATAGGATTCAATGTTTTTTCCAATAGCTGAATTAAATTTGTTTTTTAATTTATTTTTTTCATCATCTGAAAATTCAAAGCCCCAAGGAGGATTTCCTATGACAAAGTCAAATGTACCAATATGAATATAATCAGTTAGAAAATTACTACAGGTGATATGGTTGTATAGTTTGTCAATTGGAGCATCATACTTTAGGGCCATATTTAATCTAGTAATTTTTACGCTTATAGGATCAATATCATTTCCAAATATTGAATCAAAAGTGATATCTAAAGGTAATTGAAGTAAAAAATTACCGGTTCCACAGCAAGGATCTAAGATCTTCTGATGTTTTTGAATGCTAAGTTTTTCTATAAGTCTCTTTACAATTTTTGTTGGAGTATAGTACGAGCCAGTAGCTTTTCTGTTGCCTATATTTTTACAGGAGATATAGGTTAAACCTAATATATCTTCATTTTCTTCATAAATAAAATCTGCTTTAAGCATGTCTGAGTATTCTTTGCTGAATAACAATGCCTCTTCTTTATTATGAATTAGATCTACAATTAGTTTGTCATATTTACCGATGGAAACTTTACCCTTAAGAAATAGTGACAATAAATTTTCATTTTTAGAAACTATTTGGTTCTGTTTATTTGCAAATAAGCATAGCGCACAATTAGCTACAAGGAACTGTATTGTGTCTGTATTAAGATTGATATCTTTTTCAAATGTCAAATCAACAAGTTTTTCAACTAATGGAAGATTTTTAGATGTGTCTGATACATATGACTTATATAGAGTAATACCTGAAACGAATTTTTTATTTCTTCGGCTTTTTAAAGCTGTATTTTTTCCTGATTTTAATTCATTGCGTAAAGTCAAAAGATATTCTTTTGTAAAATAATATTTAGAATTTTCAGTTATACTTGGTGTAATTTTTCCAAGTTTAATCCAGTTTCTTCCTGTTGCAGTTGATATGGATAATTCACTACACAATTTGTTGAGAGTTAAATAGTCATCAGAAACTGAAGTTGAGTTTATTCTTTCGTCATTTGGTTTGACAGCAGAATTAGGAATTAACCATATACCACTGAATCTGCCACAACCTTCAATTCTGTTACTTTCGCAAAGCTGTTGGACTCTTCTTTCTGTCAAATTAAATTTTTGCGCAGCTTCTTTTACTGTAATAAATTCCATAATCAATTTTTAATATATATAGATAATTTAATTAAAATTTCGTTTAAACGAAAAATAGTTGAAATTAATAATACTATAAAAATTGTTAATATTCAAATAGTCAGAATAGATTAAAGAAAACTTTGTAGACTGTATTTAGAAGTGTAGCTATTAGAATTGTTTCTGCTCTGAAAACACAGAACTTTAATTTTATAAGGATGGCATTATGGTAATGCCATCTTCAACTTTATATTAAATTAGATTAGAGGCATGTGAAGTTCTTCACATTCTTTTCTCATTTCCTCAGGCCAAATACTTGCTTGGATTTCGCCAATATGAGCCTTGTGAAGTAGTACCATACATAGACGGCTTTGACCGATACCACCACCAATTGATAGCGGTAATTTACCTTCTAAAAGTTGCTTGTGGAAGTAAAGCTCTTTTCTATTGGTCTTGCCTTCAAGCTCTAGCTGCTTATTTAAAGCAGTGATATCCACACGGATACCCATTGAGGACAATTCAAAAGCACGGTTTAAAATTGGATACCAAATTAAGATATCACCGTTTAAACCAATCTTGCCATCCTCATTTGGAGTTGACCAGTCGTCGTAGTCAGGAGCTCTACCATCGTGTTTTTCACCATTTGATAGCTTAGCGCCGATGCCCATAATGAATACCGCACCATACTTTTTAGCAATCAAATCTTCACGCTCTTTAGGAGTCTTATCTGGATACATATCTAAAAGATCTTGAGAGTGAATGAAGGTGATTTTCTTTGGTAAAAATGGTTTTAGGCAAGGGTAGCTTTCACAAGCTAAATATTCAGTACGTAAAATAGCACCATAAATTCTTGAAACTACATCCTTTAAAAAAGCAATGTTTCTATCTTCTTTAGTGATAGTAGCTTCCCAGTCCCATTGATCAACATATAGAGAATGAAGATTATCTAATTCTTCATCGGCTCTAATAGCATTCATATCAGTGTAAATGCCGTAGCCTGGCTCAATCTTTAGCATAGCTAAAGTTAATCTCTTCCACTTTGCAAGAGAATGAACCACTTCAGCTTCTTTATCACCTAAATCTTTAATAGGGAATGATACAGGGCGCTCTACGCCATTTAAATCGTCATTGATACCTAAACCTTTTAAAACAAACAAAGGTGCGGTAACGCGACGTAGTCTTAGCTCTGTAGCTAAATTCTGTTGGAAGAAATCTTTGATAAGCTTGATGCCTTTTTCGGTTTGGATCTTATCTAGTAAGGGTTGGTAATCTACTGGTTTGATAATTTTACTCATAATTTTCCTACCTTAAACAAACTTTAGCTATTTTACCTTAAAAGCAATTAAAAGCACGTATTTAAAAAAATTTAAGTTGTAAAAAGGTTTAAAACCAAAAGTAATTGCATATCTTGCAAGGCAGAACACATATTCAAAAGGTCCTTTTGGCTATAATCAAATAGCTTGTAAGAGGATCTAATATGCGCTTATTTAGTTTGAATAAGATTGTTTTTGCTGTGGCTTTAATTAGCTTTAGTATATCTGTAACTGCAAAAGATCTTGCAACTTCATCTAAATCTGTAGATGAAAACTCTATCTTAGAGAGTCTAAGTGCTTTAGATGAGAATAAAGCTAATACCCCTTTGCAAGAAGAAATGGATGAAACTAGTCGTAAGCTACATACTTATGATAGAGAGGTAGCTCAGGAAAAAGCTATCGAAACCAAAGATTACAAAATTGCTATTACTGACGAGCAAAAAGAAGCTTTACAAGAATTTAATGAGGAAAACTCAAGAAATCGTGGTCATGAAAAGCTAGCTGTTAAGACTCAAAAGAAGTCTAAAGTTGCAGTGCCATCAGACAAACTTGAAGGTGCTTTGATGTCTAGCTTTAATAAACCTAAGAAAAAGACCAAAGTTGCCGTTAAACATCAAGATAAAAATAAAAATGGCAAACGCGATAATACTCAGTATAAAAATCGAGCCTCTTCATTATCTGATACCTTTAGTAAATAGGAAGATTTTATGTCTTTATTTTTAAGAATAGAGATTTATTTAGTAGTTGTATTTGTATTGCTCATTATCATTCGTTCTCTAATCAATGAGCATAACAAGTCTTATCCTTTTTTCATGCGCTTGTGCTATTTGGTACTAGCTACCACTATTATCAAAATCTTAGGCTTGATTTTTCCTTATGCCAATTACGTCAATTTACATTATGTAATCAATTGCATTAGCTTTGTGTTGACCGCTTTAATTCCATGTATTTGGGTTTATGTGATCTTAGAAAAGCATGAGATAAACTTTTTAAAGAAAAGTGATTACTTTGGTGGTTTCTGTTTAGTTGCTATATTGTCAGTAGCAACTTTATCGGTACTATCTCCAAGTTTTGGATATTTATTTAAGTTAAATCTGTTTGGTGATCCAGTCCCAGGCTTATATTTTGATGTATTTAACTTAGAAATAGCCACTTTTGGTGGTATAGCTATCTTAGTCTGCTTAATTAAAGTTTTATGCAGACTCACTCCTGAAGAAAAGAAAGATGTACTTTTCTCCTTAGCAATTTCGGTTTTGGTCATAGGTTCACAATTGTATTCTATGACCCGATCCTCTAATTTGTACTTAGTGGTGGTAACTTTAGGCATTGTGGTTTACTACATTAACTTCCATGAGGAGAGAGTATTTACCGATGCGCTTACAGGTCTTAATAATCGTAATCGCTTTAGAAAGTACTTTTTAAGTTTAATGTCAGCATCTGTTGCCCAAAAGAGTAATACTTACCTAACTTATATCGATATTGACGATTTTAAACAAATAAACGACAACTATGGTCATTTGATGGGTGATTTAGCCTTGCGTACCGTAGCTGAGAGTATGCGTGATATAGGGGATAGAACTCATGCTTTTTTAGCAAGAATTGGCGGTGATGAGTTTGTAATGATTTCCCATCATCCAACTGTTGATAGTCACTATCATATGGTTGAGCGTTTAACAGAAATCTTAAATGAAAAAGCACGTGCCACACTTTCAAATATCCAAGTATCGTTCAGTGTTGGTTTTACTAATTTAAATGTACCTAAGGCCAATGCTGCAGACATTATTAAACTTGCAGATAGAAATATGTATCGCAATAAAACCTTTAAAAAGCAGCAACGCCAAGCTTTAGAAAAAGAACAGAGTGCTACTAAAAAGTAATGAGGTAAAAATTTATGAATTCATTTTTTTACTATGCAGTAGTACTTGATGCCATGTGCTTATTCATCTTTTTGGTGGTAAGTTACAATCTACTAGCTAGTACCCTAAAAAACAAAGCTATATACTTAATTTTGCTTGTTTTACTAGCCTTAAATTGCCTGTTAGATGCAACCCACAATTATTTATTGACCTATAATTGCCAATCAAATTTATTAAAGGAAGGACTTTGCAAGTTTGACATCGATTTTGTGATGATCTCTCAAACTGCAGTTACCTTTACTAACTTGTTTATACCTTACGTAATTTATGTCTTCTCCTATATCCTAATTTCACGTAATGTCGCCACAAGAGAAGCAAAGTTACTAATTTTCTCAGTACCATTTATTATCCTATCTTATTTTGTGTTATCAGCAGTATTCAATGGCTATATCCAATTTAAGACTTTCCAAGGTGAATTTGTTCATGGAAAATACTATACCTTCCTAGTGGCAACCGTAGGTTTCTATAGTTGCTTAGGCTTAATCAATATCCTACAAATGGTAACCCACAAAATGGACATGATAAAACAGGTTTTATCCTCAAATCTTGATGTCTTTTTGCTATATCTAAGTGTAGCTATGCCTTTTATTTTAGGACCTGTAAACTTACTGTTTGATTGTGCGATTGTGCTACCTTGTTATGCTGTTTGCGCATTCTTCTTGATGACAATTCAACAGTATTTAAGAATTTCTATTGATGAGTTAACTACAGTTAACAACCGTAATGAATTAAATTCTTACTTAGACAACCTAATGTTATTGTCTGAAAAGGATAGACGCTCTACCTTCATGATGTTTATTGATTTAAACAAGTTTAAACATATCAATGATACTTTTGGTCATAATGAAGGTGATGTGGTTTTAGTACAAATCTCAAAATTACTAAAAGCTGTAGCTGGTGCTTTTAATTGCTTTGTCTGTCGTTATGGTGGTGATGAGTTTATTTTAATTAAACGTCATGCTAATGAGGAGAAAGCTGTTAATGTATGTAAATACATTGATGAGAGTGTAACTCAACTGCAGAACTTATCCCTAGCTCCTTATGAAATTTCAGTATCTACAGGTTTCGTGCGCTTTGACAATCGCTTTAAAACCCCTAAAGATTTCATTGAAGCAGCTGATAGGCTAATGTACGAAACTAAGCGTTCAGGTAAGAAAGATTATTCAACCATGAAATAAAGACAACCTCTAAGATAATTACCTTAGAGGTTTTGGTTGCTATAAGTGGAAATGATCTTTTACGATATCGGTTAGAATTTGAGCGGTCTTATCTACACCAAAGTAACTTGAATCGATCATTAAGTGGCGGTCGTCATACTCACTTGTGCACTCAGGGCAATACTTTTTGCGGTAAGCACTTCTTGCTTCATCGACTCTCTTTAGGGACTCTAAAGCAGTCTTCTCATCCATAGCAAGATTGTTAATGCAGTTTTGCAATCTAGCCTCAAATGGAGCGTAAATGCAGATGTTTAAAACATTCTTATGATCTCTTAGAATACTGTCTGCACAACGACCTACAATGATGCAGGACTCTTTTTCAGCGTAATCTTTAATAATGTTCTTTTGAACTTCAAATACATTGTTGTGAATATTGTAGACAGAGAAGTCAAAAAGATAAGTTTTTCTTAAAAAGAAACTGTCACGACCAGGATTCTCATCGTAGTGACTAATCTCACCTTTAGGTAAACCTAAACGTTTTGAAGCTTCTTTTACAATATCTCTATCTAATAATTCAATATTTAAATTTGAAGCCATCTTAAGTCCAATGGTTCTACCCATTGAAGCAAATTGTCTGGAAATTGTAATTACATAATTAGACATAGTAAAACCTTATGCTTTTGAGACTACATACTTTCTGACTTTATTCTTGTTTAAATGACGAACTAACAAGGATAAGCTAAAGTTAATTATAAAGTAAATTGCAGCTGCGCAACCGTACAATACGAATACATCAGATACGTTAATATTTCCAAGACCATTGTACATGTTAGCACTACTTAGGATTTGTCTTACACGAGACATTAACTCAACGGTTGCTACGTTTGCAAGGTAGGAGGAATCCTTGATAGTAGTAATAATTTGGCTTAACAATGTAGGTACTACATTCTTAATAGCTTGTGGCAAGATAATGTAAATCATGCTCTGCACAATGTTAAAGCCTTGAGAGTGACCTGCTTCAAATTGACCTTGTGGAATGGAGTTTAAACCACCACGGATGATTTCTGCAATAACTGATGAGGTAAAGAGAATTAAAGCAATAGAAGCTTTAAATAGTAATTTAGTTTCAACTGAGGTTAAACCAAATAACTTGTGAGCAAATAGGGATGGTACTGGGCAGAAAACCACACAAATAAAGATCCATAACAATAAAGGTGTGTTACGGAAAACTTCAATATAGGTTACAGCCATGTACTTAAAGATACGGTATTTTGGTTCATTACAGTAGTTTCTAACTAGTGCTAATACAGAGCCAAAGATAATACCTAAAATCACTGCTATAGCAGAGATAATAACAGTAAATAAGGTACCTTTTAAAATATAAATAATAATGGCATCAATGCTTAGAATATGAAAACTTGCTAGCCATTCTTGCATAAGTGTTGCGTCCATCTTTATTTTCCTTATTTAGCTGTTGAACTCATACGGTCACGTTTTTTAAGATTGTTTTCCCAATTACTTGCAAGTTTTGATAATGGGTAGCAGAAAACAAAGAATAGCAAACCACATACTAAGTAAGCAGGACCATAAGCACCACCTGTGGAGGCGCCTGTTACGAAGTTGTAGGTTAAGGAGATTAAATCAGTACCACCAATAATGTATAAGCAGCTGGTGTTTTTAACTAAGTTTACAACTTGGTTTACCATAGGTGGCAAAATGATTTTGATACTTTGAGGTAAGATGATGTAGTACATGGTTCCAAAATAATCAAAACCCTGACTTTGTGCTGCCTCAAATTGTCCTTTATGAATAGATTGAATACCAGCGCGAATAACTTCTGCCATATAAGCGCCATGGTATAAGCCAATGGAGATAATACCAGAGGCTAAAATACCTATACCATTACCTGAAAAAGATAAGGCATAGTAAAGAAAACAGATTTGTAATAATAATGGAGTATTTTGAATAAACTCAACATACACACGAGCAATAGCCTGTAAGCTTAGCTTATTTGAGGTTGCCATTAAACCAAATATCAAGCCTAAGGTTAAGCTGATTAAAAGTGAAATTAGAGATACTTGTACAGTAGTTAAAAAGCCTAGAATAAAGGTATCTTTATAGTGCCATACCATCATCCAAGCATCTAGTGAAAACAAATTACCCATTATTATTCCTTAATATGTAAAGGTGGCTTTACGCCACCTTAAAGCTTATTGTAAGTTATTCTCTTTGATTAACTTATCAATAGTACCGTCAGCTAACCACTTTTCGATTAGCTCGTTAATAAATGGTGATAAGCCAGAACCCTTCTTAGTTACAACACCATATTGTTGTGGTGCAAACTTCTCATCGATGAAGTTACGTGACTTAGTCTTATAAATGTTAAGAATTGACTTATCCACACAGAATGCTTGAACCTCACCTGCAGCAAGAGCAGTTGAAATAGCAGGGTAGTTATCAAACTGATGGAACTTTACACCCTCAGTCCAAGTTGCAGGATCAAACTTAGCAGGATCAAAACCCTTACCTTCGATAACTTTATTTTCAATCATAGCTGTTACTAGAGCACGACCAGAGGTTGAACCTGAGGATACACCAACAGTCTTACCAACTAGATCTTTTAGACTATGAATGTTTGATGCTTGCTCAACAAGAACTGATACTGCATCAGTGTAGTATGGAGTTGAGAAGTCCCAGTTCTTTTTACGCTCTTCAGTGATGGTAAAGGTTGCTAGTACGCAATCAAGATCGCCAGAGTCAATTAACTCTGAACGAGTAGCAGCAGTAACAGCTGTGAACTCAACTTCAACGTCGTCACCAATCTCTTTAGCAATCATCTGTGCTAAAGTGTCTTCAAAACCTTTATATTCACCAGTTAAAGGATCTTTTACAGAGAAACCTACAACATCGTTTTTTACGCCAACACGTAATACACCATTGTCCTGAATGGTCTTAATCTCTTTGATGTCAGAAGGTGCTGCAGCCATTGCTTGATTAGATAAAGCAAAAGCGCAGGATGCTGCTAACAAGGTTTTAATAATTTTTGATTTAATTTTCATAACAAGCTCCTTAACTAGCTTAATGTTTTAATATTTTTCCTAAAAATTGTTTTACACGCTCATTCTTAGGCTCTGTGAAGAAGTGCTCTGGGGTACCTTCTTCAATGATGGTGCCGTCGGCCATAAATACGACTCTATCAGCCACCTGTCTTGCAAAGCCCATTTCGTGAGTTACTACTACCATGGTGATGTTAGATTCTTTAGCAAGCTTAATCATTACATCTAATACTTCCTGAATGGTTTCAGGATCTAGAGCACTAGTTGGCTCATCAAATAGAATGATCTTAGTTTGGGCACATAAAGCTCTAGCAATAGCGATACGCTGTTGCTGACCACCAGATAGGGTAGATGGATATACATGAGCCTTATCAGAAAGACCTACCACCTCAAGATAGTGCATAGCTAGCTCTTCAGCTTCTTTTTTGCTCTTTTTGAAGAGCTTAATAGGTGCAAGAGTTAGGTTATGTAATACATCTAAATGAGGGTATAGATTAAACTGTTGGAAAACCATAGACTCATATTCACGAATGATCTTGGTTTTATTCTTTTGGGTAAGCTCTTTACCGTCAATATAAACATGACCTGAGGTTGGAACTTCTAGAAAGTTCATGCAACGTACAGTAGTGGATTTACCAGATCCTGAAGGACCGATAATTACAAGCTTTTCACCTTCAGCAACTTCTAAACAAACGTCTTTTAAAACATGTAAATCGCCATAGTATTTATTGATGTGATCTAGCTTTATCATATTAATGTTTATCCAACCGTAAAATTGATTTAATTAAACTTATCTTAAGTTGCCTTAATTACATAGTTTCATCTTATCACTGTAAGTAAGTGAGAATTAGAATTAAAAACACTTGCACATAATAAGGGCAACTAATTATATATTATTACTAAAAAAGTGCAAAATTTAGGAGAAATGATCTTTTTAAGGTAGGAGTAAAAAGCCACGATAGTATCGTGGCTTGAGATTATCTGTAGAGTCTATTGAAGTTTTTGGCTTTATTTTTTACAAAGCAACTTAAGAACATCATGGCAGCGATAAATAGACTTACACTAAAGATTAGCACAATCCAAAAAGGCATGCCTTGACCTAAGAATTCCCAATCGATTTTTTCTGAGCATAAAGCAAAAGGCTTAAACATCCAAGGGGCAATTTCATCTAAAGGTAAGAAACTTGGAAAATCAGCTTTTAAACGACAAGAGTTTGATAGTGGATTGGTGCTAGTATAAGCACTTAAATGTCTTAAGGAAACGATAAGACCACCTACGGCACTTGCAACAAAAGAAGCAGAGCAAACAAGTCTTACTAAGTAGAAATTTGCAGCTAACGCTCCAACAAAGCCTATAAATATATAAGCTAGGAAGAAAGCTCGTTCATATACGCATTCAATGCAAGGATTTAAATTTAATTGATACTGGAAATATAGTCCACAAGCCTCAAGAGCTATTGCTGATAAAAACAGCAAGAACCAGCAGAATCTTGAACCAGTAATATTTTTAAATAATTGTAACAAGGCAAACTCCAAGTAATTGTTACCTTAACTAATTAAATAATAACATTATAATTTTTAATAATTTTAGACTTATAGCAACAATTTGATTAAAAGTAGTGCAATAATCAAATTTATAGTTGCTTTTTTAACAAAAATGCCCTCAACAAGAGGGCATTTTAGGTCAATTTTAGGATTACTTCATATGAGACATAATCTGCTCTAAAGAAGCACCATGAACTAGACCATCTTTAATCATCTGACCTGTAAGTTCAGGCATAATAAACCAAGTTGCAATTAAGCCTACAATAGTTAATACGATGGTATATGGTAGAGCCATGTACATCATCTTAAAGTAAGGTAGCTTAATTAAAGCTGCAATTGGTGAGGTTAATAAGAACAAGAAAGCAGCTTGACCGTTAGGGGTTGCAACAGATGGTAGGTTAGTACCAGCGTTGATGGCAATTGCTAACTCATCAAATTGCTCAGGGGTAATTACACCAGCAATTAAACTGTCACGTACTTGTTGAATATAAATGGTTGCCACGAATACGTTGTCAGATACTGAGGAGATAATACCATTTGCCATGTAGAAAATTGGTAAGTGGAATTCTTGTGGAGTGCTAAAAACCCAATCAATAATAGGTACGAATAGCTTTTGAGTAGAAATTACAGATACTACAGTAAAGAATACGCACAATAAAGCACAGAATGGCATTGACTCTGTGAATGACTTACCTACAGGACCTTCTGAGGTAATACCACATAAAGCTGTTGCAAGTACGATAACTGATAGACCGATAACACCAACTGATGCTAAGTGGAAGCCTAGTGCTACAACTAACCAAACTACGCAACCAAATTGTACGATTAAGTTTAATTTGTCACGCTTTGTTAAAGCTTTAGTTTGCTCTTCGTCTTTTTTAACCATGATCTGATATACAGCATCAGGCATCTTGTGACCATAGCCAAACCACTTGAATTTCTCAATTAAAACGCAAGTTAGTAAGCCACAAACAAATACTGGTACAGAGATTGGAGCCATTCTTAAAGCATAATCAATAAACTTCCAACCGCAAACATCACCGATGATTAGGTTCTGAGGCTCACCAACGATAGTGCAAATACCACCTAAGGTTGTACCTACAGCTGAGTGCATTAGTAAAGATCTTAAGAATGCTCTGAAGTCATTTAAGTTTTGTTTGTGCTCATCAGGAACTAAATTGTCATTTGAGCTTACTAAAGCTAAGGCATTATTATCAGTAATGATATTCATGTATAACTGATATAAGCCAACGCAAGTTGAAATGATGATTGCAAGAACTGTTAAAGCATCTACGAAAGCTGAAAGAATAGCTGACATAAAGCAGAACATGAAGGCTAAAAGGACGCTTGATCTTACTTTTACTAATAATTTAGTGAAGAAGAATAGTAAGAAGTCACGGACGAAATGAATACCTGCTACCATGAACATTAGCAACATGATAACCTCAAGATTTGATTCAATCTCTTTGGTTACGTGGTGCATATCAGTCATGCCTAAGAAACATGCCTCAATTACAAGTAGACCACCAGCTTCTAGTGGGTAGCACTCAAGTGCCATAGCTAGAGTAAAAATGAATTCTACTACTAATAACCAACCAGCAACGAACATGGAGTAGTGTGCTACGATTGGATTGATAATTAAAAAGGCAATGATGATATTTTTATACCAAGCAGGAGCACTTCCTAAGAAGTTCAACATTCCAGCTTTAGCATAAGATAATGATGTGCTCATATGTCCTCAGCTTTTCTAGAGTATCTTTGAGTAAATTGCTTAAAAATCGAAATGAAAGAACAGTTTACTGTTTCGTAAAATGTTAGTTTATTATAATCTTTATTTGATAAGGATTAAAGTAACAAGACTAATTTGATTAAACTTTTTTAGGTATATTTCAAAGTATTACGTGTAGTAAATTTGATTCTTGTACTACTTTGTTGATATATAATAAAACATATTATTTAAGGATAAAATTTTATGCGCACAGATACTTTTCAATTACCTTCTAAAAAGTCAGTAAGAAAGGCTGGAATCTCTCTTAGAGACGGTGTTGATGATGAAAAATCACGCAAAATAATCTCAGAGTGGAGAAGTGCTCATTCCTATCCAATTAATACTATTCAGGCATTGATAAGAAAAAAAATCCGTGAAGGTAAATTTTCATCAACGTTAATTGCACAGAGATTAAAACGTTTAGTGTCCATTCAGACTAAGCTTCAGCGCTTTTCTGATATGTGTCTTGATAGAATGCAAGATCTTGGTGGTATTAGAGTAATTTTTCCTGACATGGTAGATTTGCGCAGATTTTATTCTTTATTGCAAAGATCTAACGTAAAACATCAGTTTGTAGAGCCTCCTCATGATTATATAGCTTGTCCTAAAAAGGATGGCTATAGATCCTTTCATCAAGTAATTAAGTATGAAAGTAAAAGATTTCCAAATTTAAATGGATTATGTATTGAACTGCAACTTAGAACAAAATTACAGCATGCTTGGGCCACTGCTGTGGAGACATTAGGAATTATCGAGAACACTTCCTTTAAGACTGGTTGTGGCAGCGAAGCGTATAAACGTTTTTTCAAATTATGTAGCGCTTTGTTTTCTATAGAAGAGAAAGAGCCAATTTTAGAAGAATATAGAAACTTTGATAAAGAAACAATTGTCAATGAGTTTAAAAGTTTAGATGCAAAACTAAATGTTCTATCTAAATTAGACAACATAGTTGTAGCTTCAAAAAATATTGAAGGTAATACTAAATTTGAAAAAGGTGGATATCAAGTTTTAGTCACTGATGCTCAGCAAAAAGTAGTCTCATTAGTGCAATTTACTAAAAATCAATTAAACGAAGCTCAACTTTACTATTCAGCTCAAGAGCGTGAAACAAAAGACCAATCTGAAAAATCTGTTGTAATGATAAGTGTTAGTTCATTACATGACTTAAAACAAGCCTATCCAAATTATTTTTTGGATACTAAATATTTTTTAGAAAAGTTAAAAAAGTACAGGTAGGATAAGCTCTCTAAGAGAGCTTATCTGTGCAAGTATTCCTAATCTTTAAAACAAATCTTGTTTTGAAATCCTAGTGCTGTATAGGTAAATAAACCTAAGGCATAGGTTATGATATGAACTATGTAAACTCTTATGATGATAAAGAGAATACTTGGGTTAAAGATATCCTGTCCTAGAATATAACCTTGCAGGTAAATTAGCTTTAATCTTGCGTAATACATTTCAAGCAGAGCAAAAATAAAGACTACAGCTACTGTAAAAAGTAAATATACAGGAAGATTCTTAACCATTGCCAAAAACACTAGCTTAAGACTAGTTTTCAAATCTGGACTAATCAAAGCGTTTGCTTTTGCACTTGCTTTAAGATAGCAAATTCCATTGATTACAATAAAAAGTACTAAGGTAAAAATTCCTAGAGCTGACAACAATAAAGTAAGGTTGTGACTATAGGTTAGTTGCTCTTTAGTACCTAATTGTAAAACACCACTTTGCTTTGCAATTTCCTCATATTCTTGCAGGTAAATACTTAACTTATAGCCTACAAATTTTAAGGCTGCATACATAAGTGCAAGATACATAAGCTCTGTTGCTATTACAGTTTTTAAATCAAAGCTATTTGTAAGTCCCTTATTAAACTTAAAGAATTTGCCTTGTTGATTGGTAAAAACGTGGTAATAGATAAAAGCTACTACAGGTGGGATAAATAAGGCTAGTGGCACAAGAATAATCGCAAGAATAGGTTGAATAGCACCTTTTGCAATGCTCAAAAAAATGCCGCTGGCATTTACCTTCTGACAGCGGACATTTAACATACAATTTGTCATAAACAAATCTTTTTAGAATGCAGATGAAACAATAATTAACATGATCTGTGGTGACAGAATTCTTAAGAACATCACAAATGGATATACGGTTGCATAACCAATTGATGAAGCTTCTGCATCCTTGTACATGTTGTTTGCATATGCTAAAGCTGGAGGATCAGTGCAAGCACCAGCTAACACACCTGATAGAACTAGGTAGTTAACCTTAAATACTTTATAGCCCACAAAGCCTACGATTAGTAGTGGGATGATAGAAATTAAGGTTGCCCAAGCCATCCAGTGTAAACCTAAACCGTGGGTTAATTCTTCCCAGAAGCCATTAGCACCAGCATTGATACCAACGATGGTTAAGAATAGGGTAATACCAATCTCTTTAAAGGCTGATAAAGCTGCAGATGGTAATCTCCAGTGGATTCTGTTGAAGGTGATGGTATCACCAAAACGAGCTAATAAAATTGCTACAACTAAGGTACCACCGATAACACCTAACTTCATAGGTGCAGGAACACCTGGTAGTGGAATAGGAATAGACCCTAATAACATACCTAAGAATAGACCGATAAAGATAGGCATCATTGCAACGTGATTCATAGTTGCAGAGGAGTTACCAACAACTTTACCTGCCTTTTTGATGTTCTCAACAGTACCGATTACGTTTAATTCATCACCTAAAGCTAAACGTAAGTTCTTAGTTGGCATGAATTGAACACCTGATCTGATAACACGTGAGATCACTAAACCAAATTGTGATTCTAAGTCTAAATCACCTAAGGTGCGACCCATTACATTGTTATTAGTAATGATCAAGTGACGAACAGAAATGGTTGAACCGTGGGTGGTTAAAACATCCTTAGTCTCGGTACCAACAGCCATAGAAGCTTTGGATACGTATTTAGCACCACCAACTAAGTGTAGTAAGTCACCCTTTTGTAATACTAAATCTTTAGCTGGAACTGACAATTCACCATTACGCTTGATACGAGAACAAATTACAGTACCATCTTGAATGCATGGAATATCAGCAATGGTCTTGCCAATGAAGTCTGAGTTTTGAACCTCAACGTTAGATACGATAGGCTCGTCAACACCCTTGCTCTTGCTTTGTGCGTAGTCATTACCTGCTGCATCAATACTTACTTTGAATACTGAGCGAATTAAAATCATGGTAATTAAAATTGCACAAACACCAAATGGGTAAGCAACAGCGTAAGCCTTTGGAACTTTAGCAGCGTCGAAGCCTAAAGCTAGAGGATCTTGACCTGCTTGAGCAAAAGCCTGAGCTAAATCAGAAACCATAATGGTACCAGCAGATAGAGCTGGGGTATTGGTGATAGCACCAGAGTACATACCAACCATAGCATCAGGAGTTACGATACCGCAGTAGAATAGAGCTAAAGCGATGCAGCAACCTAGCACAATAATTGAAATTGCTAAAGTTAATAGCTTAAGACCGCTACCACGTAAAGCTGCAAAGAAGCTTGGACCTACTTGAATACCAATACCATAAACGAACAACATTAGACCGAATTCTTGTAAGAAGTGAAGAATGCTAGCCTCAGCTGTTAGTCCTGTTTGGGTGTGTAATTCAAAACCAAAATAAGCGTTTGCAATGTGACCGACTAAAATACCGGAGAAAAGCACGCCACCAATTCCTAGTCCGACGCCTTTATACTTTAATTGTCCTAGGGCAATACCAAGCACAGCGCCAACTGAAATATAAATAATTAACAGGGCAAGTGATGACATTTAATTAAATTTCCAATTTGGATTAAGGGATTAAAAAGAATTTTGTCAAA
Source organism: uncultured Succinivibrio sp. (assembly GCA_902785325.1). Taxonomy (GTDB): domain Bacteria; phylum Pseudomonadota; class Gammaproteobacteria; order Enterobacterales; family Succinivibrionaceae; genus Succinivibrio. The sequence continues at coordinate 48,799 of CACZXZ010000002.1, forward strand.
GTGGTCTTTGACAAAATTTGTGGTATTGTATCACAATCTTAGAAGATTTCTTAAGATAAAAATATCGCCTAGAGTTTCTCTAAAATTTCAGTTGTAAGGTAAACGCAATTTTCTTCATAACTTACATCTAAAATTGGAGCATCAAAGTTCTCATAAGCCCAATCATTAACTTCCTCAATAGCAGCATCTTGTGACATGAATTTCATGCTCTTGCATAGACCTGCAAACTCATTTAAATCCATGATTTCACTGTTTTGAGCCTTGATAGCTTGAAGCAGTTTTTGTGAGTTTTCAGATGGATATTCAATACCGTTTTGAGAATTACTTTCTGTTGAAGTATCATCCTCTAAATGATCTTTTTGCGTTTCATTTTTGTTTAAGTCTTGAGCATCTAAATTTGGATCTTCTTCAACAATACCATTTTCATCTTCTCTTAATTGAGAGATAAAACTTTGAATTTCACTAGATTCTTTAAGCTTACTTTCAATTAAGCTAGTATCAAGCTTTTCTACATTAAACTGAACTGGCTTAAAGAAAGAATGTTGAGTGCTAGTTTGTCTTTCTTGTCTTGAAGTATTTGTGGCGCTATTTTGATTTAAAGTACTCTTATAGATCTCTTCTTTTTGATCTTCTATATCCTGTTGTCCTTTAAGATAGGACAATGCCTTATTAAAGGTTCTTGATAGGTAGCTTGAAACCGCACTTTTTTCTATTTCGCTATAAGCAAGTTTAACTAAGTAATCTAAGGTTAATTTATATACTTCAGGGAATTTATGCTGATTTTTATAAATACCAAGATAAAAACTCTTAGTTAAAGAGGTTATATGCTTACTTATCTCATTGAAGTTTTCTAAAAACTTGATAACAAAAGATTGTTCTGTTTCATCAAGCTCCATTAGTGATGGAAGAATTAACCAGCGACGGCTAAGGGGAGCATTAACCCTAAAAATAAGTTGGGATAGCTGTGCAGCTTTAAGCTTATTGATAAAGTCGGTGGTAAATTTCTTCTCATCTAAAGTTGAATTTATAACTTTTTTTAACGGAAAAAGCTTAGATTGAGAGGTAACAGATTCTATTCTTAGAGGAACTGTGATTAAACCAATTTTAGTAAGAGCTTCTTCAACAAATGGAAGTTGCTTATTTTCTATATGGCAATTGCATTTATTAGATAACTTTAATGCATCTGTAAACACAAAATTAGACAAGTTATGTTTTAAGGTAGTACCTAATGACTTATCAATATTTCTGGTAAGTATTCTTGCAATAGTGTTATCTTGTTGATAGTCACAATTGTATAAAAATCTTAATATAGCTCTATCAGGGGCAAAATAGTTAAGTAACTTGGTTGTAAAGTTACTAGTTAATTCAATATGATTGTGAGTAAATAAGTCAAGGGTGATTTTATCTAGCAAAGGACCAAAAAACACACAAGAAGAGATTGCACTTGCTACAGCATAATTAGTTTTATTTCGACTTATAATTTTAGTTGTAAGGTTGTAGCCTTTTTTTATAGCAGAAGCATCATTGTAATTAGCATTGATATTCCAACTTTGCTCGCTTGTAATACTACCATTTTCTAGAGCTTCTTCATTGCCATAATTTTTTATACAAATAAATTCATGACAATTATCTTTAGTAATTCGCGTTTTGAGTCTGTCTAATAAGAAGTCAATAAAATAGTGAGTGTTACATTTTCCTGATAAATTGCTATGAAAGCTTAAATTTCTGTTATCAATGTTATTGATTATAAATAAATCAAAAAGTTCTTTAGCATATTCATAATAATCACTTAAAGATTTTTTGCGACCACTGTTTAGTAAGATCTGCAAACATAAATATGTTAATTGAGGAAAATAAAACAAGGCTAACTTTATCATTGGTGGTAAGGTTAGCTTATCACTACGTTTGATACACAACTCAAAGAGCGCAAAACTAAAGCCTACATAAAAGAGTAGGTAAATGTTTTTGCTCTTTATAAATTCTTGATATGCTGCGTTAATGCATTGATTATCAAGAGTTTTATCGTAATCTACAAAGAGTTTATACAGAGTTAGTCTTGCAAAAAAGTTAAACTCTTTAATATCAGAGACGACATTCCATCTTGTGTTATTAGTAGTAATGTAACTTTTTATAATATTTTTGATTTGATTTTCAATGGCTTTATCTGGAGCATCAAGATCAGATACAACCATTAAAAAAGGGAAGACATAGGAAAGTTGCTCATTATCTGTGACTAAAAATTCATAGTTAATGCCAAAATTTGGATCATTAACCATAACTAGCTTAGTATTGTTCTTATTCATAAAAGTTTGTTTGTTTAAACTATACTTAGCGTGAATTTTTAAGATGTTGTAACACAGTGAGTTTTCTTTAAAGGGGGAAAAACACAAGAGTTTATCTATATCAATAGCTTGTCCGTCTGGCTTTATTTTAAATAGACAATGCCTTACTTTTTCAGCCATTTCCATTTCTTTTGAAAAAGGGGCTATTCCTGCATTTTTAAGATCAGTAAAGTCTTCATCATTAGTAATGGAAGTTTGCTTCTTTTGGATAGCTCCAAGTTTTTTATATTCAGCTTCTAAAATTGAAAGATCAGGATAATCCTGGGAGAAAGCAATTAAGTAACTTCTGTTTGCAGCAAGATAAGCTAAATAAGAGCTAACTCTTTTTTGTTGTTCGTCATTTAGTCTTTTAAAACAATATTCAGGTTTAGCATAGTCACATTTGTAAGTTTGATGTTCACAGGCAAAGGTATAACAAGTTCTTAAGAAGTCTTGCCCCTCTTTAGGCATAACATTCTCGTAAATAATTTTATTTAGAGCTTCCTTTTGATGAACATCAATTTTGCAGTTACTACAAACAACACTTAATGACTCAAATACACGTAAGAGCACGTTATAGTTTGCAAGCTTTTCGTTCATCCTTGAGATGTGAATGCCATCTTTAGCTGTTACTTGTCTTTTTGACTTGATAAGCTCTCTTACATAAGAGCAATCCTCATCATTATTAAGATCAGGCTTTTTAGTTACAAAAACCTCATCTTCAAAGAAAATATTTTTAGGAACAAAAGCAGGAACTAGCTTTAAACCAAATTTTTCAAGAAAGGTATTGATAAGTACATAGTTTTTTTGTGGCTCATCAGTAAAACTCTGATTAGTGTACTCAAAGGATAATTTTTGACAAAGTTCATTGATAGTTAGGCACACAAATCTACTAGAATTGACAGCTTTTTTTAAATTCTCAATTTGTGATAATAAAGATGAGCTTAAATCATTGAGCCTATCAAGGTAATATTGGGCATCTTTTACTAAAGCCATATCAAGCAACCTTTTGAGTACTAAAAGTCTTAAGTTAAAATATCGTATAAACTTTTATATTTTAAGCTATTTTTGGCCTTAAAGAAGTCTAACCTTATCACCATTTGTGAAATAATAAGATCTATTGTCTCTATTAGATTTAGTTAACAGTGAATTTTTGCATAAAGTAAGGCGTAAATAACAGTTGCAATAAATATATAAATTATTTATAACATCTTCTAATCTTTAGAAAGGTGCACGGTGCCAGCAACTTTCTCAAGTTCTTTTATAAGCGCAATATTATCCAACTGTTACTCCTTATGTTTTTTCCTAAAGCTTCTGTCATGCTTTTAAGTAAGACAACTTGGATCGAACTTAAAGTAATCATTAAGGTAAGCTACAACTTCTCGTCTTGCAATTGTGTCAATGCTACTTAAGATTTTAAGTAAGTCTGCCTTTTTAGTATCCTCAAGTTTTGATTTACCTTCATCATTTAAGCTATCAAAATACTTAACTAATAAAGCACTCTTACCTTCAAAAAGCTCATCTATAGCTTTTAGTCTTTCTTTTTCTATTTGAGCTAAATCTTGATGTTGATAAACTAAACTTAAAGTTGCAGCTGCAATATAACTTAGTAAACACTCACACATTGGGTTTATAGCATGAGATTTTACAATGCCATCAAGGTTATCTCTGTTGTAAAAAGGTTTGGTAAAAAGCTTATCGCACAAATTTTTACCGTCATTTACAGGGTAGTTATCCCATAGAGTTACTTTTCTTTTAAAAAGTGAGTTTGTCTTTTGAATATCCTCTTTTGTAATCTCTTTTGATACCACCTTATTACCTGTCCAAAAGATCTCAATAGACTCATCTAAATCTTTGGTAATATCCTCAAAGTAGCAATCTGGTCTAGCACCAAAAATCTTTTCTAAGATAGGATCAAATGAATAGTAGGTTGGACAGAAGATTAAGCGTATTGCTTTATTCTTTTTTGAAATTCTCTGATAAATAGTTCTGACAATTTGATTTTGTAGGTAACCTTCTTTTTTTGAATACAGTTTTATGTCATCAAATAAAATGGCGAGAATATCAATTTGAAGCTCGTCAATTAAGCAATCAATCTTATCCTGAAGGCAAGGCAACAAGTTATCTAGATCTTCAGTTATCTTAAGTGGGGAAAGACCAACTCCAAATTGAAGCTTGTGCTTTTGACAATGCTTTTTTATATCTTTTAAAAAGAGGAGTTCATCTTTGTTAAAAGGTCTTATCCAATTTTTTCTTAAACTATCGTCATTTTTAGGAGCATAGATATAGTAGCTATAATCCTTTTTTGAAAGTAGAGAAATTAAAGTCTTACGAGACTGCGGTAAATAAGGCTTCCCGTAGAATCCTTCAATGACACCTAAGGTTGTTTCCATAGCATTTTTCTTAGTGTAATCAAAATTGACTGTTTAAAAATGTCGACAAGCTAACACTTTAAACGCAAGCAAAATAAATCAAACATTGATATAAAGTTTACATATAAGTATAATAGCAAAGTTTGTTAAGACGAACGGCACAGTTTTAATTTACTTTGCTACGTCGATTATATTTTGTTAATTACTGCAACCTAAAAGATATAGAGGACAAAGATGCAGGTTTCTTCAGAGAAAAAAGAAGGTATTAAACATCTTCTAACTGTTACTGTGCCAGCAGACGATGTAAAAAAGGCATATCAAGTAAGCTTCGTTAAATATGCAAAGAATGCAAAGATTGATGGCTTCCGTAAGGGCCACATTCCTACAAATGTTTTAGAGCAACACTTTGCCTCACAGATTTTTGCTGATGCTTATGATGCATTAGTAGGTCAAACAATTGGTAAAGCTATCGATGAGGCTAAGCTTGACGTTGTTGGCTATCCAAAGATTGAAGTTAAGAGCGCAAACTTTAAGAAGGATGAGGACTTCGTTTACGAAGCAACTGTAGAAGTTGTTCCTGTTTTAGAGTTAAAGCCATTTGAAGACTTAAAGTTAAAGAAGATCGTATCAGAGTTATCAGACGCTGATGTTGATAGCATGATCGAGAAGTTACGCAAGCAACAAGGTAAGTGGCAAGTCAAAGATGGTGCAGAAGTAGCTGATGAGACTCGTGCATCTATCGATTTCTTAGGCCGTTGCGATGGCGTTGAGTTCGAAGGCGGTAAGGCTGAGAACTTCGAGATCATTGTAGGTCAAACTCAAATGATCCCAGGCTTTGTTGAGCAAATCAAGGGGCACAAGGCTGGCGACAAGTTCACTATCCAAGTTAAGTTCCCTGATGAGTATCACGCTGAGAACCTAAAGGGTAAAGATGCTGAGTTCGACATTACTGTAAACTCTGTTTCAGAGCAGGTTTTACCTGAGTTAAACGAAGACTTCGTTAAGTTATTCGGTATTAAAGATGGTTCTTTAGACACCTTCAAGGCAGATCTTCGTAAGAACATGCAACGTGAGTTAGACCGTGCAACTTATGTTCAAAACAGAAGACAGCTATTTGATGCATTAAAGGCTCAATATGGTGAGTTTGACGTACCTGAGGCTTTCGTAGCATCAGAGGTTAATCGCTTAGCTAAGAACTTTGAGAATCAAATGCGTATGTACGGCATGAAGAAGTTACCTGATTCATTCAAGCCAGCTGAGATGTTCAAGGATGAGGCTGTTAAAGAGGCTCGTTTAGGCGTTATCGTTCGTCAAATCATGACTGAATTAGATTGCACTAAGCCAAATCCAGAGTATGTTGATGCTCAATTAAAGCAAATTTCATCTGCTTATGAAGATGCTGATGAAGTTATCGCACAATTACGCAAGGATAAAGAGCAATTTGCTAACGTTGAAAACGCTGCTATCGAGGCAGAAGTTGTTGACAAGATCTTAGCAAAGGCTTGCGATGGCGAAGAGAAGAAGGCATTTGACGAGTTAGTTGGTCGTCAATAATTCTTATCTTTAGTCAATAATTTTTGATATTCAAAGCATTAGTGGGTAGAATCTGCTAATGCTTTGTTTTACTATAGATTGGAAAATTATCAACAAATAAGGTTTCATTAGAGCACTATTTCTTGATAGTTTTAATAATATAAGCAATAAATGAATGAGGAGCTTTTGATTACATGTTTAATCGTGATGATGAATTAAGACTAGCTTCTACTTTAGTACCTACAGTTATTGAGCAGACCGCTCGTGGTGAGCGCGCTTTTGATATCTACTCAAGATTATTAAAGGATAGAGTTATCTTTTTAACTGGTGAAGTTGAAGATCATATGGCTGACATTATTGTGGCTCAGCTATTATTTTTAGAGTCAGAAGATCCTGATAAAGATATCTATTTATACATTAACTCACCAGGTGGTGTAGTAACCGCAGGTTTAGCAATTTATGATACCATGCAGTACATCAAGCCTGATGTTTGCACCCTTTGCATGGGACAGGCTTGCTCTATGGGATCCTTCTTATTAGCAGGTGGTGCTGAAGGTAAGAGATTTGCACTTCCAAATGCTCGTATTATGATCCATCAACCATTAGGTGGTTTCCAAGGTCAAGCAACCGATATCATGATCCATGCTCACGAGACTCAAAGAATTAAACAAACTTTAAATAGCATCTTAGCAAAGCATACTAAGAAATCCTTAGAGCAAATCACTCAAGATACTGAGCGTGATAACTTTATGACTGCTCAAGAAGCTTTTGAATACGGTTTAGTAGATAAAGTAATTACAGATCGTACTCAGATGAAGGATAGTAAGGAGTAATACACATGGATGAGAAATCAAAGAGCAAGTGCCTCTTCTGTGGTGGTGAATCATCACCTACTAGAACTTTAATTAGAGCTCGTGATGGTATTTGTGTATGCTCTGATTGTATTACCAAGTGCTACAAGATGCTTGAGCAAAACGGTTTTGGTAAAGATAAAGATGAGCCAAAAGATGGTTTAGATTTAGACAATATTCCAACTCCACATGAAATTGCTAAGCATTTAGATGAGTATGTTATAGGTCAAGACGATGCTAAAAAAGTATTGTCAGTAGCAGTTTACAATCACTATCAGAGACTACGTCATTCTAATAAGGATTCTCAAGTTGAACTTGGTAAATCTAATATCCTTTTAGTAGGTCCTACAGGCTCTGGTAAAACCTTATTAGTACAGACCTTAGCTAAGTTTTTAAATGTTCCTTTTGCTATTTCCGATGCAACTACTTTAACAGAAGCTGGTTACGTAGGTGAGGACGTTGAAAACGTAATTGTAAGACTATTACAAAATTGCGATTTTGATGTAGAAAAGGCTCAAAAGGGTATTATCTATATCGATGAGATTGATAAGATTGCTCGTAAGAGTGAGAACCCATCTATCACCCGTGATGTATCAGGTGAAGGTGTGCAACAGGCTTTATTAAAGCTAGTTGAAGGTACTGTAGCTTCAGTTCCACCTAATGGTGGCAGAAAGCACCCTCAGGAGAAGAATATTGAGGTAGATACCTCACAGATCTTATTCATCTGCGGTGGTGCTTTTGATGGTCTTGATAAGATCGTAGAAAAGAGAGTATCAAAGACTGCAACTATCGGTTTTGGTGGTACTGTATACGGTAAAAATGACAAATTGTCTTTATCAGATAAGTACAAGAAAGTTGAACCTGACGATTTAGTAAAGTTTGGTATTATCCCAGAGTTTGTAGGTCGTTTACCTGTTATAACCGCTTTATCTGAGTTAAACCGTGAAGAACTAATTAGAGTGCTTCGTGAGCCAAAGAACGCTATCATTAGACAGTTTGAGGCAATGTTTAACTTTGAGGATGTTAAGTTAGAGTTTACTCAAGAAGCTTTAAATGCTATTGCTGATATCGCTATTGAGCGTCATACTGGTGCTCGTGGTTTAAGATCAGTAGTTGAAGGCTTATTACTTAACACCATGTTTGATATCCCATCAGTTGATGATGTGGAGAAGGTTGTGGTAGATAAAGACACCGTCGAGAAGCATCAAGAGCCTTTAGTATTAAAAAAAGGCGATTTTAATGTTGCCTCTAATTCTTAAGAATTAGTAAGTAAAAGAGGACCTGATGTATTTCAGGTCTTTTTTTTGCGTTTTGTCTTGAATATTGCTCTTAAAATCTCCATATAATAGGTAAGTATTTAAGTAAATTTTTAAAATATATATGTCAGAAAATAGTAAAGAAATTAAAAAAACAACCAAAAGCTCAACCACTACTAAAAGAACCACAAGTTCAAAACGTCGTACCCCTAAAAGTGGTGATGGTCAACTAATCTTACCTTTAATCACCTTAAGAGCTTTAATTATTACCCCAAATTCAAAGCTTCAGATCACTGCAGCAAGAAAAAGCTCTATAGCAGCTTTAGACTATGCTAATGCTCAAGAGCAAAAGCATTTAGCTGTGTTCTGTCAGTTAAATGAGCAAGATGAAGTACCAGGATTTAATGAATTACATAAAACTGGTGTGATTTGTAATTTAATCAATCTTACTCAAAAAGATGAGCATACAAGTCAGTGTCTTTTCTCTGGCTTTTCAAGAATTAAGCTAATTGAGATCATCGATGATGAGAAAGTAGCTTTTAGACAAGCTAGAGTACAGGTTTTACCTGAAGAAGAGTGTGAACCAAAAGATATCGCAGACACTCAAAGCGTGATTAAATCAAGCCTGCAGTATGCTATTGATAGTTCTGATAAGACTGCTCGTGCTTTAATTGAGGAGTCAGTACCAAAGCACTTGATTAAAACCATACTTGAGGAAACCTCCTTATCAAAGCTTACTGATATGCTAACTCAAGTTTTGAAATTAGATTTTCAAACTCGCTTGATGCTGTTATCCTCAACCAATCCTGTTGAGCGTGGTCGCATTATTATCAGTGCTTTAAATGGTTATTCTTATCGCTCTGAACTTGAAGGTCATATCCTAGATTTAGCTAAAAAATCTATGGAGAAGAATCAAAAAGAGTATTTTTTAGCAGAGCAGCTTAAAGCTATTAAAAAAGAGCTTGGTGTGAATGTCACTGAAGACGATGACATTGAGCAATTTAAGACTCGCAATCAAGAGCTTAAAGCACCAAACTATGTACATGAGAGAATCGATAGAGAAATTCGCAAACTAAACTCCATGAGTATTAACTCCTCTGAGTATTCAGTGGTTAGAAACTATATCGATACCTTATTGTCATTACCTTGGGAAGTAAGTTCAACAGTAAACTATGATCTTAAAAAGGCTAAAGAGACTTTAGATAAAGAGCACTATGGTCTAACAAAAGTTAAAGACAAGATCTTAGAGTACTTAGCAATTCAATCAAGAACCGATAAATTACACGGACCTATTATCTGTTTAATGGGACCTCCTGGTATTGGTAAGACCTCTTTAGGTAAGTCTATTGCTAATGCAACAGGCAGAAAGTTTGTCCGTTTAGCTTTAGGTGGTATGCACGATGAGGCTGAAATTCGTGGTCATCGTCGTACTTACATTGGAGCTTTACCAGGTCGTATTATTGCAAATATGGCTAAAGTTGGAGTAAACAACCCATTATTCTTATTAGATGAGATTGATAAGGTGGTTAACTCAAATCAAGGTGATCCTTCAAGTGCCTTACTTGAGGTATTAGATCCTGAGCAAAACTCAACCTTTGAGGATAACTACGTAGAAATTGAGTACGATTTATCTAATGTGATGTTCGTAACTACAGCTAATTCCTACAATATCCCAGCTCCGCTATTAGATCGTATGGAAATTATCGATTTGTCATCTTACACAGAGGATGAGAAATTACATATTGCAAAAGAGCATTTATTTCCAAAGCAATTAAGACTTGCAAACGTATCTAATAAGGAAATTTTAATCTCTGATGAAGTGTTATTACACTTAATTCGTTATTACACTCATGAAGCTGGTGTTCGTGAATTAGAGCGTATCTTAATTGAGATCATTCGCAAGACTGTAAAAGACTTCATGATTAAAAATCCTAAGGCTAAAAAGCTTACTCCAAAGCAGATTGAGCTTAGCGATATTCAAGCAATGCTTGGACCTAACCGTTATGACTTTACCTCAAAGCTTAACGATAATAAGGTTGGTATTGTAAATGGTCTATCCTGGTCTACCTTAGGTGGTGATATCCTACAATTAGAAGCTGTAGCTAATATTGGTAAAGGCAAACATCAAGTTACTGGTAAATTAGGTGACGTGATGAAAGAGTCTATTACTATTGCCATTAGTGTGGTCAGAACTTTAGCTCAGAATTTACATTTAAATCAGGACTTTTTTGAAACCTCTGATTTACATGTGCACGTACCAGAAGGTGCTGTACCTAAAGATGGTCCATCAGCAGGTGTCGGCATGGTAACAGCTATAGTATCAGCTTTAACTGGTAACAGAGTAAGATCTGATGTGGCTATGACAGGTGAAATTACTTTACGTGGTGATGTACTTCCAATTGGTGGCTTAAAAGAGAAGTTATTAGCAGCCTTACGTGGTGGCATTAAAACAGTTTTAATTCCAAAGGAGAATGAAAAAGATCTTTGGGATATTCCAAAAATTGTTTCAGAGAAAATGACCTTGAAGTTTGTAAGTCGCATTGAGGATGTTTTAAGTGTTGCACTTGAAAATGATCCTAATACCTTCATTCCAACTACTCATTGGAAAGGTAAAGACAAGAAAGTTTCTGCAAACACAAAAAGAAAAACTAAAAACACTGACACAATGAATATTGTTTTATAGGTAATTTATGGACGCATCTTCAAAAAAGCAAGAAATTGATGAGGCTATCGTTAAGTTTGACGATGAGCAGCAAGAAAAGAAAGATAATGAGAATATCGATGATGAGATTAAAAAGGTCTTAGATAGCGCACAAAAGCTTATTGATCTTTTAGAGAAAATCGCACCAGATATTAACTCTGACAAAGTAGTAAACCCAAAAGCCTTTTTGAAAATCATTAAGCCTTTATGTGTAAGTGTTGAGAACTCTTTACCTATTCTGATGGAGTTTGAGGACAATCTTTTATATTTAAAAGATGACAATGCTTATGTGCTAAGACAAAAAATAAGTCATATTGAAGATGACTTATTGCCACCTATCTTAGCCTACATTAAAGAACACGAAAAAGACTAATCACTTCTTTAGATACAGGTACTTAAAGGTACCTGTATGATTCTCCTATTACTTATCTAAAATTAGACTCTAAGTATTTTTAATCATAGCTTTGATGATTTATACTACAACTGTAATCTTAAAATGTTGGTGCTAAAGATGTTAAAGGAAATCGCTGATTCAAATTCAAACTTTTTATCAATTAGAAAAGAGAAACTTCTCTATATTGATAAAACATCCTTTATTAAAAAGTTTGAGTTGTTAAAGAAGAGTGTATCTTTATTTTTAAGACCCCGCAGATTTGGTAAAACTCTGTTTACTGAAATACTATATTATTACTACGATATCGCACAAAAAGGCTTATTTGATAAGCTTTTTGAAGGTACTTACATTCACGAAAACACAACACCTTATAAGAGCTCTTATGCTGTAGTTAAGTTTGATTTTTCAGGTGTATCAACCTCAGGTAGTGTTGACGATATTCTAGAAGACGTAAGAATTAGAGTAATTCAAGCTATTGTAGACTTCTTTAAGAGATATCCTGATTTAATTCCTGATGATATAAGAGAATATGCTACTGATAAATCAAACTTGCAAGCAAGTGTTGCAAAGTTTTACTTTGAGAAAAGAGATTACTTTAATAGCTGCTCAAGAATATTAAATCACTTCTTATTGTTTTTCCAAGCTCAAAGCAAAGTTGATTATAAGCTCATGTTCATTATCGACGAATATGATAATTTTACAAATGACATCTTAAGTAGAGATAAAAAAGCTTTCATTGATATTGCTAATAAGCAAAGTGAATTAGGTGCCTTTTACGGTACCATAAGAAACTTTAATCAATATGGTGTGATTGAAAAAGTCTTTATCACAGGTATTCTACCAATTACCATGGATACAATGATATCAGGCTTTGTCTCAAGTAAAATCTCCCAAGAACCTATCCTAAATGAGCTAGCTGGCTTTACAGATTCTGAAGTACTAGAGTTACTTCAAGAGACTGTAGACTTTAATCAGTGCAAATATCCAGCTACCTATTTGCAAGAGTTCATGAAGGAGAGATTTAACGGCTATAAGTTTGCCAAACACAGCAAAGATAAAGTCTATAACTCTACCTTGTGCTTAAATTTTGTAAACACTTTAAGAACTGATTATGATAGTTTACCTGAGATGGGTATCTCCTCAAACATGGATGTAAATTTTGATAAGTTAGTAGGTTATTTAAATTTATTATCCAAACAAGATAGAGATAGCATCTTAAAATCCATTATCGATGAAGTACCTTTACGTTTTTCTATACCAGATAGTATTAAGCTTGACAATGTAGCTAATAATCTAGCCTATACAGATGGCTTAGCTATGTTGTTCTATCTTGGATTTTTAACCATCATTTCAAATGAAGAAGCTAAATTAGATTATGGTGATAGCTACGTTAGTGCCATCTACCTTAAGGTTCCAAACCTATACTTTAAAATTCTGTTTGGTAAGTTTATCACTGACAGTGCCAACATTAGTTGGGGAGGCTTGGTAAACCAAAGTAACAACGTAGTGTTAATGGAAAAACAAAATAACTTAGAAGGTTTAATTGAAGCTTTTAAGTTACACGTACAACAAGCTTTAGTAAAGGCTGATATTACTCATGAGAGTGAAGCTTTGTTTGTGGTGTCATTCTTTTTAATGGTTTCTATGAACACCAAAGCTTTTCACTTACAAAGAGAATACTCCATTAAACAAAACGATGTAGTAGTCTCTGACTGTGCTTATGAGCTTTCTAAATCAAAGGTAGGTAAACACAAAAGAGCAGATTTAGTGGCTATCAATAAAGAAGGTGGACCAAGTTACTTATTTGAGTTTAAGTATCAGCGCAATGAGAACTCAAGTTTGGATACTAAAGAGAAAGCAAGAGCAAAGCTACTACGAGATGCCAAAGAGCAAATCAAGTTCTACCAAACTGACGATAAACTTAAAACCATTAAAGATCTTCACAAGTATGTCATCATGTATACATATGATGAATTAACTGTACAAGAAGTTTAATAATTGATACGTGGAGGTAGCTAATATTACCTCCACTTTTACTACTTGACTAGACTACTGTGGGCTTCTAGAGCTTGTAGTAATTGTTTTAGAAGTTGCACACGATTTCTGCTAGGAGTTTCAGGAATAGCATATCTTAAGGTGCTTTGACCTGTGATCCTATACTCGTTGTGAGCACAAGCTGTAACTAGTTTAATTAAATAGTCGTTGTTTACTTTGTGCTCTTGCATAAATTCAATTGATCCGCCATTTTCATCACCAACAATCTTTTTAATTCCAAGATCAGTTGCTAATTTTTTAAGCTTAGAGATTTCAAATAGGTTCTCAGCAGGCTCTGGGAGGAAGCCAAATCTGTCAATTAACTCAACTCTGATGTTGTCAAATTGATCGTCATTTTGACAAGAGGAGATACGCTTGTAGATTGACAATCTTGTGTTTACATCAGCAATGTAGTCTGGTGGTAAAAGACATGGAGTGTGCAAATTGATTTCACACTCATTGAGGTTAAGCTCTGATAAGGTAGGCTCGTGACCATCTTTTAGTGCTTTAACGGCAGCTTCTAGCATCTGAGTGTACAAGCTAAAGCCTATAGATTCAATTTGTCCTGATTGCTCCTCACCTAAAAGTTCACCTGCACCACGAATTTCTAAATCGTGAGTTGCTAACACGAAACCTGCGCCTAACTCTTCAAAAGAAGCAATTGCATCAAGGCGTAATTTAGCATCTTTTGACAATAAAGCTTTTGGTGGGGTAAATAGATATGCATAAGCTTGGTGGTGTGAACGACCTACACGACCACGAATTTGGTGTAACTGCGCAAGACCTAAAAGATCGGCTCTATCAATAATGATGGTATTAGCTGTAGGTACATCAAGACCATTTTCAACAATGGTAGTGCAGACTAAAAGGTTAAATCTCTGATGATAGAAATCTCGCATTACCTTTTGAAGTTCACGCTCGTTTAATTGACCATGACCAATACCTATCTTAGCCTCAGGCACTAGCTTTGCTAGTTCCTCAGCCTTTTGATTGATGGTTGCTACATCATTGTGAAGATAATACACCTGACCGCCACGACGTAATTCACGTAAGATAGCCTCACGAGTTAGGGTATCAGACTTTTCAGACACAAAGGTTTTAACACACAATCTGTGCTCTGGTGGAGTTGCGATAATAGAAAGCTCACGCATGCCTTCCATAGCCATATTTAAGGTTCTAGGAATAGGAGTTGCAGTAAGAGTTAATAAATCTACTTGTGCTCTTAGTGCTTTGAGCTTTTCTTTTTGCTTTACACCAAAGCGATGCTCTTCATCTACAATGATTAAACCTAATTGCTTAAATTTAAGCTCTTTTGAAAGTAACTTGTGAGTACCAATAACAATATCTACCGTGCCTTTTTCAAGCTCTTTTAAAACAGCATTTTGCTCTTTAGTGGTTTTAAATCTTGAAAGTAGCTCTACATTGATAGCAGTACCTGCAAATCTGTCTTTAAAGTTCTGATAGTGCTGCTCTGCTAAAATGGTGGTAGGCACAAGTACTGCAACTTGGTAACCAGCGTTAGCCACCACAAAGGCTGCACGCAAGGCAACCTCTGTTTTACCAAAGCCTACATCACCACAAACTAATCTGTCCATAGGAGTAGGTTTAGCTAAATCGTTTATGGTATTGTTAATGGCAGCTAGCTGATCTGGAGTTTCTTGATAGCCAAAGCCTTGAGAGAATTCTTCTAAAGCTTTTAGATCTACTTTAAAGGCGGTACCTTGAACTGCAGCTCTTTGTGCGTACAAATCAAGTAATTGTGCAGCTACATCGGCAACTTTTTGATAAGCTTTTTGCTTTTTTTTAGCCCAAGTGTCGTTACCAAGACGAGATAAGACTGGATTTTCACCACCTGAGTATCTGGCAACTTTAGATAGAGAGGTAATAGGGATATTTAACATATCGCCATTTTGGTATTCAATAGTTAAATATTCACCAACCACACCACCGATGTTTAAGGTTTTAAGTCCACGATATTTACCAATACCATGATCAATATGTACCACTACCTGTCCTTCAGATAAGGAGGATAGGTTTTTGATAATTGCATCTTGACTTAGTTGACTTCTATGAGTATTACGGCGTTGTTTTACAACCTTAAAACCTAAAAGCTCATTTTCTGTGATAAAGCAAAGTTTTAAATTAGGTAAAATTACACCTTCATCAAAAGGTGCAATAGTAAGCATGAGTTTATCATCACTGTCTAGAAATTGAGCTAAGCTTGAAGCTGCTTTGCAACCAAAGTTGTTAACTAAAACAGCAGGGAGTGTTTCTCTAATAGATTGACGCCTACCCTCAGATTGGGCGCTGATTAAAATTCTGCCACCGTCATTTATAAAATTAGTTACAAAAGCGATAAAGTTATTAGCGCTTTCTGGTTTATTGTGATTGTAAGCAATATCAGGAATAGCTTGTGCTTCAAGATTAGTATTAGCTCTCTTTTTAAGCTCCTCATCAGTAAAAGCTTTTTTATAAAGAGAGATTTTAATTCTTTTAGTTATCTCATCCTTAGCTTCTTTTGGAGTTAAAAATAGAGTATTTACAGGTAAAGATGGATGATCACTGTTACCTTCAAACATCAAAGCACGTTTGTGAGCTTCTACATCAAAATTGTCAATGGCATCAAAGACATCATCTACTGTGAGAATTGAAAAATCGTCATTTAGATAATCAAACAAAGTTGATAAGTGACTAAAGAATAAAGGTAAATAGTACTCAATACCTGATGGAATAGCGCCTTTTGAAATTGCTTGATAAATTACATGATTGGTTAAATTAGCTCCCACAAAAGCATTGCGGTAGTTACTTCTAAAGCAACTTACACCATTTTCATCTAATGGAAACTCATGGGCTGGCAGTAAGTTAATCTTTTCAATCTTGTTTTTAGATAATTGTGAGTCAATATCAATGATAGAAATAGACTCCACCTCATCATCAAAAAAGTCGATACGATAGGCGTTTTTAGAGCCCATAGGATAGATATCTAAAATTGAGCCACGTACAGCAAATTCACCTACTGATAAAACCTCATTTACAAGTAGGTAGCCTTGATTAGTTAAGTCTTCTTTCATCTTGGTGATATCCCGTGTATCACCAATTTTTAAATTGAAGCTGTGCTGTTTTATATATTCTGTAGGTGATAGGCGTTGCATGAGGGCTGCAACGTTAGTTATCACTACCTGCTTTTTAAAACTTGAGATCCTAGATAAGATATCAATTCTGTTAGAGATAATATCCTGATGAGGGGATAAATTGTCATAAGGTAAGGTTTCACTATCTTGGAAATAGACAATCTCAATTTCAGGTAGGATTGCAAACAAACTTTGTTTTAAGTTTTGAGCATCAAAGCTATCAGAGCAGATAACTAATAGTGGACCACGATGTTGCTCAAAAAAAGCGCCAATAGCACCAACTAAAGTAGTTTGATTTAAATTACCTAGATTTTTAAAGCTTTTAGAATTACTCTTGTTAATGCTACCTAGTATGAGATCATTTAGTTCCATGGTGATCCTGTTGTTTCATGTTGTTGTATACTTATCAGAACAATTTTACACTTAGTTTTAGCACATTAAAAATGACAAATAAAAAAACTTTTGCACTCCTTTTATTTTGGCTCTTCTTTATCTTTGCTTTTAGCTATTTAATCCCTGATTTTTCAAATAATTATCGCTACATGATGGTAGAAGGTGAGGATAGGTTAATTGCAAGTTTCTACGATATTGTAGTCTCTCAATATCGTCACTATTTTACCTGGGGTGGCAGAACTCCTCCTCATGTCTTAGCTTCAAGTTTGTTGTATTTAGGTAAAGGTGTAACCGCTTTTGCAACTGCAGCTTGTTACTTATTACTGGTATATTTAATTTTTAAAATCTCATGTATTGAAAAACAGGTATTTACAAAGCACCTTAATAAAATTCTTTTTATCACCACCATGCTTTGGATTTGCACAAGAAACTATGGTGAAGTGTTTTTTATGACGGTAACTGCTTGTAATTACTTTTTTACCACCACTTTTATTCTGTTTTTGTGTACTTATTTTGCTAAAAGCTTTGGTGCCAACGTAAATACCGATAAGGAAAACTTCTCAAAAGCTTTACTTCCACTTTTCTTTATTCTAGGTGTAATTGCTGGCTGGTGTAATGAGAATACAGGTTTTGCTATCTGCTTTACATCCTTTTTAGCAATTGTTTACTTCTATCTTAATAAAAAGCTAAGCGCTGTGCATTTGAGCCTATTTTTAGGCTTTTGTGTGGGCTTTTTAATTCTTGTGTTATCACCTGGTAATCATGTAAGACTTGAGAACATGGAGAAGGGAAGCTTTGATTATTTTGAACATATTTTTACAGCTATTGAGATCTTCTTTATAAGCTTGTTTGAAAACAGCTTATTGCTAATTGCGATGGCTTATCTTTTGTATTTATCAGTTAAACATAAAATTCTTTGTAAGTATAAAGAGCAGTATCTTCAGGCTTTATACCTCTTTATGGTAGGCTTTGCATCCTTAGCTATAATGATCTTCTCACCAAATTTCCCTGCAAGAAGTTCAACTCCTTTTACCTTCTTTAGTATTGCAACAGTGTTGTGTTTATACAACATAGTAAATAAAGAAGATATTAAGGTAATGTCATCTGTTAAGCAGAAGTTTTTATATGGCCTTGCTCTTTTATATTTTGTAGTTACAGCAAGCAATGCTTATGGCGCTTTATTCACTATTAGGGATGATTGTAAGCAAAGAGATGTAGAGCTTCAAAAGATGATAAGTGAAGGACAAAAAGATCTTGTAGTAGAGCCTTTTAGAGTGCAAACTTCACGTTATATCTTTATCGCTGATGTAAGACAAGATCCAAAGTATTTTGCAAACCAAATCTTAACAAGATACTATCACTTAAACTCCATCAGAAGATCTTGTGATTATAAGAAGTCTAAATATCCTGCAACAGACTTTCATCTAATCCAAGATTATAGCAAGAAGGTTTGTGAGTCTTCAAAATAAGCTTACCTTTTCAAAGGGCAAAAAAAAATCTCCACCAAAGTGGAGATTTTCCTAAGTTTTAAAGCTTATTAATCTTTAGCATAAATTAACTTGCTAATCTCAGCTTCTTTATCAAGAATTTGCTTCTTTAAATTTGGAAGATCATTATTGATGATGTTTTGGTAGTATCTTGGAGTACCACGTCTTGGAGTACCAGTGGTTACCTCTTGTTCAATACCAGAGTCGATTTCAAAGTCTGAGTTACCATCTGTGATTACAGCCTTATAAATCTCAATATCAACAGTGTTGTTTGCATCAGAAAGAGCTGTTACACACTTTTTACCACAACCAAATTCCTCAAGTAAGGTACCACCATTTCTCTCAACAATAGAGCTTAAATCAGTGGTAAAGAAAGACTGATCAACTAATGCACCAGTATTCTTGTTCTTATAGTCAATAGATGCAGTAATAGTCTTTAAATCAAAATCTGGTAAAGAGTTTTGAATGTTTAACTGTACTACATTATTCACTTGATCGTAGTTTGCCTTAAAGCTTATCTTTGAGAATAAGTTTTGTGAGTATAACAACTGGGTATAACCGCTGTTTAGTGAGTATAACTCCTCATAAATATTACTACGCTTTTTGTATAAATTACTTAGTTCATGTAACTTTGTGGATAATTCATTTAAGTATGAGGATTTATCTGTAATAACCTTTTCACTTGAGGTCATATCTGAAACAATATCAGCTACATTGTCAGAGGTGTTTTCTACTAATTTTTGTAAATCGCTTAAAGTAAGCTTATCAAACCATGGATTAAAAACATTCAAACCAACTAGATTAGTAGTGTTTTTAAATCTTAAATCACATAGAGTAGTTGCAATTTCTTTGCTTACTTCATCTTTAGCAGTTTCGCCTTTACAGATAGCAGCAAATTTTTGACTAAACTCTAAAGCTGCCTTATATTCTTGAGAATCTTTAGCAGCTGAACTATGAAGAACATTTGCTTTTTCTATTGTTAAAGAGTCAGCGCTTACCTCAGCGTGGGCTGATACAGTTATTAAACTAGCAAGAGACAATGCTAGAGCTGTTTTTAATAATTTCATCTTTTTCTCCTACTAATCTAACTTAGCCACTTCATTAACTTTGCTCATAGCATCGCCATACAACTTGCGTCTAAAGTCGAAATCATTAGTTTGATGGATACTATCTACATCAAACTTATTAGACTTCATAAACTCTAAGTAACCTTTTGAAGTTGTAAGTCTGTTACCTCTTAAATTTCTTTCTGGTGATTCTTTGATAACTTTATCGCCATTATTATCAATAAAGGTAATGGATACTAATCTAAAGGTTCCTGCATTTTTAGAGCTAGATACATCTAGCATAATCTCAGA
Source organism: uncultured Succinivibrio sp. (assembly GCA_902785325.1). Classification (GTDB taxonomy): domain Bacteria; phylum Pseudomonadota; class Gammaproteobacteria; order Enterobacterales; family Succinivibrionaceae; genus Succinivibrio. The sequence continues at coordinate 68,630 of CACZXZ010000002.1, forward strand.
CTCTTCACCAGGTTTGATTGCAGTTCTAAGATTCCAATCACCGTAACTGTCACCATTGCTTGATACAAAAGTAAAACCTTTAATTGGCATGTCAGAGTTGTTAGTAAGTTTTACCTTTAATCTCCAACTATCTACACGAACTACAGTAAAGTAAAATTGCTTTGCATACTCTCTATAATCTAGGATATCTGATGCTTTGTTTTTCTGAGTTGCAATAATGTCATCAACACTTTGAATATAGTCTAAATATGCAGCCTTTTTGGCATCTGAAAAATTGATTTCTAGAGCATGAACATTGTTTAAGTATTTGCTATAGTATTTCTCGCGGATTTGCTCTTTAGCTGCCTTTACATAATCCTTAGCTAAAGCTTCGTTAATCTCAACACCTTCATATGTAGTCTTGCTAATATACTTAGTGTAAGTGTCGGTTAGATCTTCTTGTGTTAATAGTAAGAACTTGTCTTTATCATCAATAGCATCAAAGAACTGCTTTAAGTTCTTATTAGCTTGCTCTAAAGTAACTACCTTTTGTAACTGCTTGCCATTAAGTGAGGCTTTTACAGCACTTACAACAGAATTTTCTTCAGCGTTGTCACCACAAGCTGTTAATGCAAGGCAAGCTAGAATACTTGCGCAAATAAGTGATTTTTTCATAAAAATTCCTTTAATCTAATACTACTTTTTTAGCTGATTTCTTAGGAGTAGCCTTTGGAGCTTCCTGCTTTACAGTCTCAGTTGTGGTTGATGTTGCTGTTGCAGTTGGCTTTGAAACCTTCTCAATAGCTACGTTCTCTTTGTTTTGAGACAACTGTTGGGTACGAGCAGCTTGCTTTTTCTTTTCGTCCTTAAGCTTCTTTCTTAAAGCACGCTTTTTCTTCTTGTCTTGAGTCTTAGCTAAGATCTTTTGGTTATCTTCTTGAATATACTTACTTAAGATAGCCTCACGAGCTAACTCACACTCTTTATCTTCTAAGCAGTAATATTTAAAAGCACCATCTAACTTATCGTCAGGAGTGTAAGCAAAGATAGTGAAGTAACGATAATGATCATTACCAAACTTGATTAAGTCAAGGGTTGATAAGTAGATATCAAAGTGGTGTTTTAGATCAAGGTTATCGGTACCATCTGTATAGATTTCTTGTGGATTACCTAGCTTTGCACGAACTGAGGTTGAAGTATCAACTCCTTCTTGGAAGGTAGCAATTTCTTCATCGGTTACATATTTACCGGTGCAACCTGCTAAGGATACTGCTGCTAATGTTCCTAGCGCAATTAAACTCTTTTTTAATAATTTCATGTTTCTTTTTTCCTTGTTATACATGTGTTAATCACATACCTACAGCTATCTTACTGCATTTAATGTACTAACACGATAAATTTTATCGGTATTAGAGAATAATTTTTTTGCGATAAGTCAAAAATCATATGTTTGCTTATCAGATAAAAGTAATTTGCCTTTAAAGTGTGAGAATGCTTGAAAATTTAAGGCTTAATGTACTAAACAAATTAGAGTATCTTTTTAAAGCTTGTGAGTATATAATTTTCAGTCAACGTTGGTAGAAATACTTTTTTAGAGCTATCTTCCAAAGTATTAAATTTACTTACTGTAAAAGTCTTAATCAAAACAAAATTATGAATGATCCATTAACTTTAGAATTTATAAGACGCATCAAACCAAACTTTAAAGTAACTAAAAAAGCTGATAAAGAATCCTTAAGAGAGCTTATTCTTACAAATAGAAAGATGAGAGTAGATGTTAGCTTAGGTGTTTTTCGTAAGATCATTCCATCCTTTGATTTACTTGATCCTAGTGCACCAACCGATAAAGAGCTACAAGAAAAGTTTGAGAAGAGACTTATTGTAGAACAAGTAGCTCATCCTTTTAGTTTTTATAAAAATCCTTTTAAAGAATAAGCTACTTAACTTTTGTTTAGTCTGCTACCTTAGCAGAATCGATTTTCATAGCATTCCAAACGTTGTTGGTAATGCGAGTGGTTTTAGCTGGGGTAGGTTGCATAAAGTACATAGTCTTTAGCTTTTCCTCAGATAAATTGATGCTTGGGTTGTTCTTAAGCTCATCGGATAGATTTGCGATAGCTTCATCTACAGGTAGAATGTAACCCATCTCATTAGATAGCTTAGAGGCGTTTTTAGGATCTAATAACCAATCAAACCACTTCATAGCATTGTCGTAATTCTTTGCACCCTTTGGTACTGTCCAGCTGTCGAACCAGAAGATAGAGCCTTCTTTTGGAATTACGTACTCAATATCGAATTTATTTTTACCATGAGCACTTAGGTGACGGCTTTGAATGATATCGCCAGAGTAACCAATAGCAGCGCAGATTTCGCCTGAAGCTAAATCTGTTACATAACGATTAGACTGGAAGTAAGCGGTATTTGAGGCAAGAGTAGTTAAAATCTTACGAGCCTCTTCAAAGTCCTGCTTCTTTTGAGAGGTTGGATCTTTACCTAAGTAATGTTGTACAGCTGAGATAACCTCAATTGGGGAATCAATAATAGCAATACCACATTGTTTTAGCTTGTCAGAGTTTTCTTTTTTGAATAGGAAATCCCAAGAATCTACTACATAATCTTTACCAAAGATCTCCTCAATCTTTTGCTTGTTGTAGCCAATACCGATAGAGATTTCGATATATGGGTAAGCGTAGTCATTGTTAGGATCAAGAGTTGCTAATTTCTCAAGTCTTGCGTGGTTTTGTTTAACCCAGTTAGGAATTTTTGAATGATCAATTTTTTGTAGGGCACCTGCTTTTGCCATTCTTGGTACATAGTAACTTACAACGATAGATGCATCAAAACCTGTGTTACCAGCAAGTAAACGAGCTTCTTGTAGTTCATTAGAGTCGAACTCTACGTAATTTGTTTTAAGACCAGTATCTTTTTCAAAATCTGCTACAGTATTTTCACCAATGTTGTAGCTCCAATTCCAAATGTTAACATTACCGCTATCTTCAGCTACAGACATATTAGTAGCTGATGCTAATAGCACAGTAAGAACAGATAAAGATGCTAGCTTCATATCACTTTAACCTCATGGTAAGAAAAATAAAATATAAGCAAAAACGCTTACAACCCTAGGTATTATAAAGAATTTTAGTTAAAAATGCCTTAATTTAGCGATAGAAGGTTCGCAAAATTAAAAAATGTTGCGTGGTAATTGTCAAACATACACTTAAATTAGATAATGAGTTTAAGAAAAGCAAATTAAGGTGAGACGATGGAAAACTTTCAGTTCAATTTAAGTACTAAGTACTACTTTGGTCAAAATGAGCATAAGAATGTAGGTAAAATCCTAGCAGAGCACAAAGATAAGTTTGGTATCCAAAAGATCTTATTAGTCTACGGTCAAGGCTCTGTTAAGCGCTCAGGGCTTTTAGACGATATCAAAGGACAACTTAGTGAATTTAATTTTCCATATGTTGAACTTTCTGATATTCAACCAAATCCTACAGCAACTAAAGTCTATGAAGGCATTAAACTGTGTAAAGAAGAAAAGGTAGACTTTATTTTAGCTTTAGGTGGTGGCTCTGTTATTGATACTGCTAAAGCTATAAGTTTAGGTACTGTAGATGATGGGGATTTTTTTGATTTCTTTTTAAAGAAGAGAAAACCTTGTATATCCTTAAAGGTAGCCTCTGTACTTACCATTGCAGCAGCTGGCTCTGAAAGCTCACCTAGCTGTGTGATTCAAAAACAAGTTGGCGATAAGGTGATTAAGACTGGTTGTACTACAGAGCTTAACAAGCCTGTAATTGCCATACTTGATCCTACCTTAACCTACACCTTATCTAACTATCAAACCGCTTGTGGTGTAGTAGATATGATGGCTCATATTATGGAGCGTTATTTTACTAATACTGAAGGTTGTGATATTACCGATAGAATGTGCGAAAGTTTATTAAAATCTATAATTCACAATGCCCACTTAGTTTTTGAAGATCCTTTCAATTACGATGCTCGTGCCAATTTGATGTGGGCAGGAGCTTTGGCACACAACAATATTTGTGGTGTAGGTCGTGAGCAGGATTGGGCAAGTCATCACTTAGAGCATCAATTGTCAGCTTTATATGATATTGCTCATGGCGCAGGTCTATCTGTTATATTCCCAGCTTGGATGGAATATGTTTATAACCATGATGTTAAACGTTTCTGTCAGTTTGCCAATAGAGTTTTTGACATTAACATAAATCTTGAGGATTTAGAGAAAACCGCTCAATTAGGAATTCGAGCTTTACGTGAGTTTTTCAAATCCATAGATATGCCATTATCCTTTAAAGATATTAACGCCTCTAAAAATGACATTCCAAAACTTGTGGAGATGTTAGGGGTGGATGAAATGGAAAAATCTGAAGGTCATTTTGTGCAACTTTATCGCCAAGACTGCGAGAAGATCTATTTAATTGCAGCAGAGTATGACTGTAAAAAAGACAATCTTTAAAGATTGCTAAGGATTTATATGAAACAAAAGGATCGCTACTTAAACTTATTATCCTTGCAATATCAAAATCGCTTTGCTGTTTATACCAAGCTTATAAACTTAAGTGCGATTTTAAATATGCCAAAAGGTACAGAGCATTTTATCTCTGATATTCATGGGGAATATGAAGCCTTTTTACATATCATCAACAATGGCTCAGGAGTAATTAAAGAGAAGGTAAAACTTATCTTTAAGGACTTTAGTAAAAAGGAAGTAGACGACTTTTGTAGCCTCATTTACTACCCAAAAGAGGTGTTATCAGTTCAGGAAAAAGCCTGTAAAGATAAGTTAGATTTAAGCTTTTATAAAAACACCATTGATAAACTTATCGTCTTAATCAATTTTCTATCCTCAAAGTATTCAAGAACTAAGGTTAGAAAACTTATGGATGTGGATTTTGCCTTCATCATCGACGAGTTGATGCACGCAAAATCAGATGAGCACAACTCAAGACATCAATATCATCAGCATATTTTAAAATCCATTATTCAATCTGGTTGTGCTGATGACTTTATCATTGCTTTATGTGCCTTAGTTAAAAGACTATCTGTAGATAAGTTACACGTCTTAGGTGATATTTTTGATAGAGGCTTAAATCCTGACAAATGCATGGATTTATTGATGCAGTGTCATGATCTTGATATGCAATGGGGTAACCATGACGTTTTATGGATGGGCGCTTGCTGTGGAAGCCCTATCTGTGCTGTTAATATCCTTTGTAATAACTTGCGCTACCATAACTTTAAGATGCTTGAAAATGGCTATGGTATCTCTTTACGTAAGCTTGCAATCTTTGCCCACAATACTTATCAAGATGAAGATCATTTTCCTGCTGTAGAAAAAGCTATAGCAGTTATTTGCGTAAAGCTTATAGGTCAATTAGTTAAAAGACATCCTGAGTACCATATGGAGGATAGATTAGTTTTAGATAAGCTAAATCTTGATAAAGGTACGGTAATTTTATTTGATGGTAAAGAATATGAGCTTAAGACACGTGATCTTGTAACTATTGATAAAACAGATCCTTATAAGTTAACAGGTGAGGAGCAAGATGTTGTAGATGACTTAGTATCCTCCTTTACAGGCTCTGTTCGCTTAAAAGAGCATATTGAGTTCTTGTATTCAAAAGGCACTATGTACAAGTGTTTTAATGGCAATCTTTTGTATCATGGCTGTATACCTTTAGACAGTAACGGTCAATTTGAAAAGATTGAATGTGACGGCAAGTGGTTATCTGCTCAAGAATACTTAGACTACTGTGATCAAAAGGTGAGAAAAGCATATCACCAAAGGGATTTAGCTCATTTAGATTTCTTATGGTATATGTGGACCGGCGACAAATCTCCTTTGTCTGGCCGTAAGATGAAGCTTTTTGAAAGAATGTTTTTAAAAGATCCTGCAACCTACGATGAGCCTCGTAATCCATACTACGACTATTACCGTAATAAAGATACTTGTTGCATGATTTTAAAAGCCTTTAATCTTGATCCTAATAAAGGTCATATCATCAATGGTCATACCCCAATTCTTGTGAAAGACGGTCAGTCTCCAATTGGTGCTGAGGGTAAACTCTTAGTTATTGATGGTGGCTTTTGCAAAGCCTATCAAGCAAAGACAGGTATTGCAGGTTACACCTTAATCTACAGTTCTCACGAATTACAGTTAAAAGCTCATACTCCTTTTGTAGGTGTTAAAGCTGCTATCTACAATAATGCTGATATTGGGGATATTCACATCCTTGATGTAGAGAAGTTTGAAAAACGTCAAATGGTAAAAGACACCGATAAAGGTAAAGAAATAAAGCAACTAATAAACGATCTTAAAGATTTATTAGAGCTATACAAAAAAGGTGTGTTAGTAGAAAAGCAAAGTACTAGTGAGGATAGTGATTTTAGTTAAGGTCGTTTTTAACTAAGCGTAAGTACAAAGGATAATAAAGTGTTAAAATTTGTTGTCCTTGTGTTTTATTGTTTTAAGGAAAATTAAATGACTAAATACATCAGAAATGATGTTAATACTTTAAAAGCAATAGCAATTGTTGCTGTAGTATTATTTCATTTTTTTGAGCTAGTTTTAGCTCAGCATGGTAACAATATAAATGACTTCCTAACTAGCGTTGGGGGGGGTAATCTTCTTATAAATCAATTAGTTAGCTTAACTTTATTCAGAGGAGGTTATCTTGGTGTTGATATCTTTTTAGTAGTCTCAGGCTTCTTAATTTGTACCTCAATTTTAAATTCACAAGCCATACCAAATCATCAATTCTCCCTTATCCATTTTTATAAAAGACGCTTTTACAGGCTATCGTTACCTTTAATTCCTTTAATTATATTTTGTGCAGTATTAGGTTATTTTGTTTTATCTCCAACTATTTTTCATGAATTACTAAGTGAAACCGCTAGAGCATTAACATTCGTATCAAATCAGTACTTTGCAAAACAAGGTGGTTATTTTGCCCTAAACTCTTTAGATAAGATCCTATTGCACACTTGGTATTTAAGTTTAATTGGTCAGTTTTACATAGTATTCCCACTAGTAGTATTAGTTATCAATAAGCTACTTGGTCAAAAATATCTTAAAGCAGCTATATTTGCACTTACCATATTCACCTTTGTTTATGCTGAGCAAAAATTTATATTGTCAAAGGATGACAATCTATATTACCTTTCAGCTATGAGAGCTTGGGAATTACTCTTTGGTGCTTCATTAGCTTTTATAAAGATTGAGGTTAACAACAAGAAACTCTGTTTTTATCTAGGAATTGTAGCTCTATCAGCCATCATCATATTTAAAAAGAACCAAAGCTACATTCCATTCTCAATTCTATATGTAGCACTAGCTACAGCCCTTGTTATTGTCGCTAACTACCAAGACTCAAGATTAAATAACAAGGTAGTTCAATTTGTTGGTAAGAGCTCATACTCACTTTACTTATGGCACTGGCCAATTATGGTGTTCTGCTCAAGACTTATGATCTTTGAGGCAACTTGGTTTGTTGTTGCTCTAATTCTTGCAACATGGCTTTTATCATATCGTTTTGAAAAACTTGATAAAAAGTACTTTTGGGTAGCTGCTACTATTTACTGTGTACTTGGTGCTACAACCTTTGGTGTACTTGCTTTAAACAAGAAAGGTATTATTGATCTTGATAACTATAGTACATCAGTAAGAGATCTAAGACAGCCTTGGGATAGGTTACAAGGTGATGCTAAAATCATTGACAATATTGTTGATAAGACCAAGCCTTTAAACACTTTAATTATCGGTGACAGTAATGCTTGTCATTACTTAGAGTATTTTAATAAAGTCTTAAATTACAAATACGTTGAATTGCACGCATCATTACAGTATGGCAATAATGTAGGTGCAACTGTTCAATACAATAAGCATAACTTTGATAAATTACTTACTAATGTGGTTAAAGCAGTTTCTCTAATGCCTGATGGTAGCAGTGTAATTTTAGCTAACAGATGGCAGATGTATGAAGAAGAGTTTAAAACTCGTGAAGATGCAATCGTAAACGTCGTTCCTCAATATAAAGATGATGTAATAGGTGGAATTATCGCTGATATTGAAAAATTGTCGTCAGAATATCCTAACTTAAAATTCTATGTAATCTCCCAACCTGTTAGACCTACAAAAGTTGAGCTTCAACCGTTTGTAAATATGTACTATTTGGGTACTAATTATAAGTACTTAAAGAAAGGAAGAGAGCTACTAGGCTTTTCCGTAAATGAAGACTTCAAGCCTGAAAATCAGTATTGGGTAGATAAGATCAATGCAAGACTAAAAACTTTAGCTGATAAACGAGACAATGTTTATTTTATCGATAGAAACATTCCTGTATGTAAGACCAAGGAAGATTGTTACATTGCTATTGATGGTAAACCTTTATATAGTGATATTGATCATTTATCAATTTACGGAGGTGAGACTGTCGGAAAATATATCCTCAAGCAAATAGAGGAGTCTTGGCAGAAAAAAAGCTACTAGCTTCTTTTTATAAATTCAACTTTAAATTCCCCTCTTTTGTTAAGAGAGGGAATTTTGTCTAGATTGATTATTTATAGTTAAACTCAACCTTATCAAATAGCAGAGATGACTTTGTGCCATCATAGCTTTCAGCTGGTACTTTTTCATCTATAAATTTGACTTGATGCTCGAATACTTTATTAGCACCTTTGCAACACAAATAATATAGCATAGTAAGCTCATTACTATTGTATGTTAGCTCGAATTTTTCAATACTCTCATCGGAGATGTTTTTAGAAGAGAATGACTGAATAATTTGGTCAACATTTAGAGGCTCAGCACGTTTAAATTCTTCCTCTGTTAAAGCTTGAAAATAAGAGCTATTCCAAGATCCACCAGCTCTAATCCATACATAACCTCTGTATTGTATTTCTTCAACTTTATCATTGTTGTCAAATTTAAAATATACATTCTTTTGTGTGTAAGTATGCCCCCAACAGTCATTATTTTTAAGTGTTAAGGCATCAAGAAGTCTTGTTCCAAATGAGTCTCCATAATCTTGTTCATTCATAATTGCATAACCTATAACTAGATGATCCTCATTGAGCGTTCTTCCTTTTACAGTTGGCGCACCAAAGAGCTCACGTACATCACGAATATCAGATTGTCCTTTAACAATTAATTCTTCTGTTTTAGTTAAATCAGGATATTTCTCAACCTTTGGAAGGTTTGCCATGGTACAACCTGTAAGAGCAAGTGATGACAACACCATAATAGTTGCAAATATTTTCTTAAGCATAATCGATTCCTCTATATTTATTTTGTATTACTTTTTAGGTTGATTATATAAAAGTAGGCTTGAATCAACACCGTCACCATAGAGAGGTTTAGGATCGTTAAACAAGACTTTGATGCCTTCACCTAAAGCTTTTGAGCAGTTGTCATAACTTATAAACATAAAGGTTGGTGCACCTCTAGTTCTTTTGTGAATTTCTTTCTTGGTAAGTTGTGATACATCAACACCTTTTCTCTTGGCTAACTTTTGTGCGTACATCTGATAGATTTCATCTTCAGTGTAAAACTTTGAGTCTTTATATTCTTCATCACTCAGAATTTGAAAAGCTTCGTAGTATTCGTCAGTTCTAAAAAATTGTACATGTGCAAAGCCACGGTATTTGAAATCGTAAACTTGATCTTTATCAAACACAAAATAGATCACCTTGTTGGTATTAGGATAAGAATTACGGCTAAGACCTAAGACACCAGCTGCTCTTTTGAAATCATTGACCCGACCTTTCATAATGTCTTCTGGGACAAAACTGTAAGCATATACTAATCTGTTAGTCTTTAAAGTTAAAGCTATGTAGTTAGGTGTGCCGTAGATCCTACGTACATCATCAATAGTAGATTTACCTTTAGTGATTAGTTTGTCCGTAATGGTTAAATCAGGATAGCTTCCTTTTAAGTATGAGGTATAGGCTGGATTGTAGTGCGCAGGTGTTTTATATCCACCAGAACATCCTGTGACTGCGATTGTTGCAACAAGTGCAATTATTGCGAAAATTGTTTTTAACATGATTTTGTTCCAAGATTATAACTAGAGTAAGCTTTTGTAACTAAAGCTATTGTGGGTAATGATAATCTTACAGAACAATGATTGATGCAAGTGAAATTTTGATAAAACATAAATTTAGGAGGTTTACCTCCTAAATTTAGCCATATTATTCGTCAAATTCTTTATTATTTGCGTTCTTCTTGATGATGATAGCGCAGATATCTTGAGCATGTAGTTGCTCTTTAGATATGCTATCTACTCCTTTAGCAGGAGCATTTTCTTGAGAGGCTTTGTAAAGTGCCACTAATTGCTCGTAAGCTTCTAAATCAGCATTGTCTACAGACATTCTTACAATGCTATCTATACCACCAACTCTATTTGCATTAGCTTGTAGCGGAATATACTCAGAATCAACAACAATGCTGTTTTCCTTGTCATCAGTGGTAGTAGTTTGCTTATCGGGATCTTTAATTGCAGAAGTGCTCTCAATACCATTACCTGTAAATACTAAGGTATCAAGATAAGTTACTTTATCACGGGAATCTACATAATCTAGATCTTTAACTTGGCACAAAGGTGCTTGTACAAGCTTTGGCTCCATAAACTTAGCTTTGTGTAAGTGAATTAAGAATGGTACTTTGTTACCTGCAACAGAGTAGATAAAGTTACCTGTAAACTCACTTAAGATCATCACAAAGATGTTCATAGTTAAATTGTGCTTTGATTTTTGCATTAATAGCTGATTCAAAGCTGTTAAAGTCTCACCTGGTAATTTGGTTTCAGTAATTAAAGACTGACGCACAAAATCAATAGTAGAGCTAATAGCTTTAAGAGCTTCAACACCTGATTTTGAGCAAGAGCCAAAGACTACACCGATATTGTCTTGATCGACTCTAAAGAGATCATAGAACTCTTTAGGATTTCCTTTTGATGGGATCATAAAGGAGGCAATATCTAAGAACTTTGAGGTTGGCATATCAGTCTCATTTGGAATAAGAGATTGATGAACCAGCATTAGCTGTTTTGCTAATGCATCCTCAATAGATTGCTTCTTATCAATAGCAAAATCAGTGGTTAACTTGTTGGTGCTTGTAGTTACCTTATCGCAAATTGAGCGTGACAAGTTTGATAAAGCTTTGGTTAGATCATTTACATGAGGGAAACGTGAACGCTGATCTTCAAGTTTAACTGTAAGCTCATTCATTTGCTCATGAGTATCTAAAACTTTAGTAGCTAAGATATCTACATTGTTGATGATCTGCTTTACATCATGATTAAATTCTTTAGATAATTTAAATAATAGATAGAGTAGTAAGCCAAAGACTACCACCATCACACCAAAGATGATGAAGGTTGACATGATTACAGGCTTAATCACATTACCTTTTTGAGATGTTACAATAACGTAGACATCAAAATCCTTGAGATAAGCTACTGTTACAAGCTTTGCTTTTTCCTCATTTTCTTCGGTTACATAAACCCCATCAATAGTATTTAAAGAGGTTTGTGCTAAAGGTTTTGAAGAATCAGTAGTCTCATTTTCTTTAATACTCTCCTTAACAGGTGAGTTTTCTTCACTATCAGATAAAGCTCCTTTCTCTGAAACTTTTGAGATTAAACTTGGCTCATTGTCTTTTTGCTCTTTATTATCGTAAGCTTTTTCTTGTGAAGAAAGCGCTTGTGTGTCTTTGTTGGTAGCATCATTATTTTGAGCAAGATTATCTGCTAAAGTGTCAGGTGTTTTTTCACTCTCTGAGTTTACAGAAGTTACATTATCAGTGGTGTTTGTAGCTTGAGATTGCTTCTCACTATCGGTATTAGCGCTAAGATCTGTAATGGTAGCTTGATTTTTTACTGGATCTTCTGCTGCAACGGTTGCATCGTTTGAATTGGTATTAGCATGAGAAACATCAGTTAAAGGCTTATCTGTTTTAGTTGCAGCATCTATCTTCTCATTTGAGGAAACTTCATCTGCCTTTTGTTCTTTTTGATTTAAGGCTTTTGTGGCAGTATCTTGAACTTCAGTTAAAGCTTCTTTGGTGTGTTGTGGATTTTGAGCTTTTACAGTTTCAAAAGCTTTAAACTCAGTTTTTAAAGCAGCTTTAAAATCAGCTGAATTTAAAACTTGATGTAAAGATACTCCTTCAGTAGCCTTTGCTCCTTTATCATTTAGCTTTAAATTTGAAGCTAACACTTCACCTGTAGTTGATAACACGCTTACTTGATAATTTCCTAAAGATAGAGTTTTATCAAAATCTATTTGGTTTAAAACGTGTTTTAAAACGAGCTCTTTAACCTGTGGGTAAGGATCTTTATCAGTTAGTTTTAAATTAGTAGCTAAATCACCTTTAGTCTTATTATCTACAAATTCAAAGATAGGCTCATCATGGATGGAGTAGAAATCATTAGCTACAGCTTTTCTTAAGAAAATGTAATGCTTGTCGTTTGCGGTGAACTTATAGCCTAAAACGACGGTGTTTTTGTATTTTTTTGAAAAAACATTGTCAAAAGAATTAAAGCTGCTCTTAAGGTAATTTAAAAGTGTTTCTTGATCTGATTTTGGTACGTTTAATCTTGAAAGCAGATTGTCGCTTTTGCAAAGTTGTGTATTGTAGTTAAAGACTTGGATTTGAGAATTTGAACTTAAAAAATAATTAAAGGCACTAATATCTACAATTTGGCTTTCTGGTAAGTTAAAGAAAGTATCGTAAGCACTGTTTTTAAGCTCTGTAACAAGCTTTAGATACTTTGTCTTTAAGTTATCTTGACGATTGATAGCAAAACTTTTGAGATTGCCTGAAATTACTTTAGTAAAAGATACTTGCTTTGAAAGCTCATCTTTAACTAGTTGATTTGAAACTACGGTTGAATTATAGGTACATAAAGCTGCAGTACTTACAATAAAAGTCGAGGCTAAAATCAACGATAATTGATGTTTTAAGTTCATATTCAAACGCTACCAAAATTACTTCAAAAAGAAATAATCTAAAATCTACAAAAACACTTGTCTATTATAGCTTTAAAATCTAGCTAAATGTAAGATTGTTAAGACTTTTGTTGTGACAAGGTTCATAGGTTAATTAAAAGTCATCAATCAATAGAAAATGAAAATTTACTTTCTTTATTTAAAGTAAGGTAAATTTCAAAATCACTTACCTTCACTATTTCAATACAAGCCAATTTTTATTAATTTGCTTTGAAATTCAGTAAGATAAAAGAATTTCAATTTTTTGTGTTGCAATAAAAATCCTTTTGTATTTATAATATCTACAAATCATATAGGAAATATAGGAAATAAAAAATGATGTGTTGTTGTAGTTCTTTCTTTATAGGCAGTGTTATGAATATTTTTGAAGATTTAATAGAAGAAAATGAACATTTACGAGAATATAACTAAGTTAATAGGTAAGACTCCATTAGTATACTTAAACTCCATTAAGGAGAAGTATCAGTTACAAGCTAATTTAATTGCTAAATTAGAATCTTTAAATCCTGGTGGCTCACTAAAAGATAGAGTTGCCTTAAGGATCCTAAAAAGTGCTTTAGAGCACAAGCTTATCAACCAAAATTCCACCATTATTGAACCAACCTCTGGTAACACAGGTATTGCACTAGCTTTAGTCTGCGCATCTTTAGGCTTAAAGCTTGTGATTGTGATGCCAGATTCTATGTCTCTAGAGCGAAGATCCTTACTTAAAGCCTATGGCGCAAAGCTTGTATTAACTCAAGGTGCTTTAGGTATGGTTGGTGCCATTGATAAAGCTAAAGAGCTTTTAGCTAACTCAGAAAATGCTTTTATGCCAAGTCAATTTGACAATTTGCAAAACGTAAATTCTCATTACTTGACCACTGCAAAAGAGTTGTATCAGGACACCGATGGCAAGATTGATGTGTTTTTAGCAGGCGTTGGTACTGGTGGCACTATAAGTGGTGTAGGCAAATTTTTAAAAGAGCGTAATCAAAATATTGAGGTGATAGCCATTGAACCTACAGGCGCTCCTATCTTAACTCGTGGCCTTACAGGTCCTCACAAAATTCAAGGTATTGGAGCCGGTTTCATCCCTAAGATCTTAAACCAAGAGAGCTTTGACAGAGTAATTGATGTTACAGATGCTGATGCTATTGAAGCTACTCAAAAACTTGCTTTGTACGAAGGTATTTTAGCTGGTATTGCCACAGGTGCAGTATTACATGTAGCCATGAAATTAGCATCTAAAAAAGAGTACGCAGGTAAAAACATTACCTTTTTAGTCTCTGATACCGGAGAGCGTTATTTATCCACTCAAGCATTTTTATAGGGAAAGGCAGTATGAAAACCTATCAAGAAAGTATCACCGCTAAAATTTGCTCCTTTGTAAGAGCCTATCACAGTGCTTATGCTAAACATAAAATCTATGATGACAGCTTAGCTTATGACTTATTAGGTCAAAACGAATATTTAAAAATTGGTAAGCTTATTGAACATAATTTTAATGAAGTTGAGGCTAAAAATGACAGTAACTATTACTTTGATAAAGAGAAGATAGCTCCTGTTGTAGAGCAGTTTTTAGCACCAATTCCTTTATCAAGACTTGCTTTTGCAAAAGAAAAATATGAGAAGTTTTTATCTTTACATCAACATCAAACCCTACAATTTATTGTCTTAGGTGCTGGCTTAGATACCTTTTCATTGACTAATGACAATCATCAAGTTGAAGTTTATGAATTTGATCATCCTAATAGCTTTAGATATAAGTTAGGTCGCATTGAAACTTTAAATTTAGTGATGCCAAAGAACCTTCACTTTGTGCCGATTGATTTTGAAAAACAGTCTTTAGGTGCTTTATTAAAAGAAAGCGCAATTAAGCCTACAGTTCCAACTTTTATTACTTTTTTAGGAGTAGCTTACTATCTTGAGCTTGATACTTTAAGACAGACTTTAGCTACATTATCGTCCTTTTTTAAAGGGGAACTTACCTTAGTTTTTGATTACCCAGATGAAACCACTAAAACCTCACCTACAAACTCTCGGGTTACTAAACTTGCAAAGCTTACAAGTCAAGTAGGCGAGCACATGGTAGATGGTTTTAGTTACCAACAAATTCAAACTTTACTTTTAGATACCCATTTTAACTTAGATGAACATTTAACCCCTCTCGACATCGATGAGCGTTACTTTAAAGAGAACTTAACCCTTAAAGCTTATGAGAATGTTCATTTTATTAGTGCAACTTTATAGGAGAAAAAGATGTCACACGTTTATAAAAATCTTGAGACAGCAGTAATTCACGCAGGTATTTCAAAAGATCCTTTTACTAAATCAGTAAATGTACCAATTTATCAGACCTCTACCTTTGGACAGGACAATATCCGTGTACAAATTGAGTGGGAGTATGCAAGAACTGGTAACCCAACTCGTTTTGCTTTAGAAGAGTTAATCAAAGATCTTGAGCAAGGTTACAAAGGTTTTGCCTTTGCCTCTGGTATGGCTGCAATTAGCGCTGTATTAACCTTATTTAAGACAGGTGACAAGTTAGTTTTATCATCTAATGTCTATGGTGGTACCTATAGACTTTTAGACAAGGTGTTATCCCATGTTGGTATTAAGTATGAGCTTGTAGATACCACTGATCTTGAGGCTATTAAAAAAGCAATCACCCCTGAGGTTAAAGCCATTTATATTGAAACACCAACTAACCCACTTTTAGATATCACAGATATTAAGGCAGTTTCTGCTCTTGCTAAAGAGCATGGTTTATTAACAATTGTGGATAACACCTTTATGACCCCATATCTTCAAAGACCATTAACATTAGGCGCTGACATCGTATTGCACAGTGCTACTAAGTATTTAGGAGGACATTCTGATTTAGTTGCAGGTTTAGTTGTAGTAAATAACGCAGATCTTGCGCAAAAATTAGCTTTCATTCAAAACTCTGTAGGTGCTGTTTTAGGACCTTTTGATTCCTTCTTGTTAATCCGTGGTATTAAAACTTTAGCGGTAAGACTAGACAGACACACTGACAATGCTTTGAAAATTGCTTTAGATTTAACTTTAAATAAAGCCGTAACCAAGGTTTACTACCCAGGTTTAAAGTCCCATCCAGGATTTGAAATCAATCAAAAACAAGCTAAAAACGGTGGCGCTATGATCTCCTTCTTATTAGATGATAAGCACGATGTAAGAAAGTTTTACGCCTCATTAAAACTAATCACTTTAGCTGAAAGCTTAGGTGGTGTGGAGTCTTTAGTTTGCCACCCAGCTTCTATGACTCATGCTGCAATTCCTGAAGAGATTAGAAACCACATCGGTATTAAAGAGAATTTAATTAGATTCTCTGTAGGTATTGAAAATTACGAAGATTTAAAAGCAGATCTTGAACAGGCAATTGAGAACTCAAGGATTTAAACATGCATTATTACAATTCAATGAAAGACTTAATTGGTCACACCCCATTAGTAAAGATAAATTATGCCTTAAAGGCAACAGCTGGAGTACAGGTATTCTCAAAGTTAGAGCTTTACAATCCCTCAGGCTCTGTAAAGGACAGAACTGGTCTTTACATGGTTCAAGATGCACTTTTAAAAGGTACTTTAAAAAAAGGCTCTACCATTATTGAAGCTACTGCTGGAAACACTGGTTTAGGTATTGCCTTTGCAGCTTTAAATCTTGGTATTAAAGTGATTTTTGTGGTCCCTGAAAAGTTCTCAGAGGAAAAGCAAACTCTAATGAAAGCCCTTGGTGCACAGATCATTCACACTAAGCGTGAAGATGGTATGTTAGGCGCAGCTGCTAAAGCAAAAGAATTAGTAACTTCCACACCTAATGCTTTATCTTTAGAACAGTTTAAGAATCTTGCAAATCCTAAAGCTCATTATGAGACCACTGGTGTTGAGATTTATGAAGATCTTGATGGCAAGATTGATTATCTTGTGGCAGGAGCTGGATCTGGTGGTACCTATTCAGGAGTAGTTAAATACCTAAAAGAGCAAAATCCTAATATTAAAGGCATTTTAGCTGATCCTGTAGGTTCAACTATGGGTGGCGGTGAACACAGTGACTATGACATAGAAGGTATTGGTAATGACTTTATTGCTGACACTATGGATATGTCTTTAGTCGATGAGGTAATCAAAGTTAACGATAAGGAAGCTTTCGATGGCTCAAGAGTACTTGCAAAAACAGAAGGAATTATTGCAGGAAGCTCTACAGGTGCAGCCTTTGCTGCAACTAAAAAGCTTATTGAAAAAGGTGTAAAGGGCAATATCGTGTTTATTGCTCCAGATAGAGGAGATAGATATTTCTCAAAGAACTTATTTGATTAAGAAAAAATAACTAAAACAAATGTAAGCTTATCAGTTTTACAAAGTTTGCTGATAAGCTTTTTTTATCCTTACAAAATTATAATTAGCTATAGTTTTACTACTACAAATATAGGTTTATTAACCTTAATTAAAGAAGTGTAAGGATTCCGATAACAATGCTTGTTTAGTGACTTAATAAACCCACTTAATGAATAAATAAAAATTTTTGCCCTTAAAACCCATCTACAAAGCCATTTATTGAAGTTTTTATTAAAAATGAGAACTATTCCTATATTAAGACAATTGAACATTTAAATTCATTCGCTATAATTTGCTTGCTTTATTGAGCACAACTGTTGCGAAAATCCAAATGCATCGTGACAGAGTTTTACAGATTAAAGATGTCTGTTTAATTTAATTAGGAGTAAACATGAAAGAGCAATGGCGCGGATTTACCGGCACTCACTGGGTTGATGATGTAAACGTACGTGACTTCATTCAACACAACTATACACCTTATGATGGCGACGAGTCATTCTTAGCAGAGCCAACAGCTGCTACCAACACTCTATGGGGTAAGTTACAAGAGTTACAACACCAAGAGCGTGCTAAGGGCGGCGTTTTAGATATGGAAACAGAAATTGTTTCTGGTATCACTGCTTACGGTCCAGCTTACATTGGTGAAGATACTAAAGATCTTGAGAAGGTTGTAGGTTTACAAACTGATAAGCCATTAAAGCGTGCTTTCATGCCTTATGGTGGTATCAAGATGGCTCAAGAAGCTTGCACCACTTACGGTTACACTCCTAATCCAAAATTTGACCAAATTTTCAATGAGTATCACAAGACCCACAACCAAGGCGTTTTTGATGCTTATACCCCAGAAATGAGACTTGCTCGTAAGAACAAGATCATCACTGGTCTTCCAGATACCTACGGCCGTGGTCGTATCGTTGGTGACTACCGTCGTGTAGCTTTATACGGTATCGATTTCTTAGTAGCACAAAAGAAGGCTGATTTAGCAAACTGCGGTTGCGGCACCATGACTGATGACATCATCCGTCAGCGTGAAGAATTAGCAGATCAAATCAAAGCTTTAAATGCTATGAAGGTTATGGCTGCAAGCTATGGTTATGATATTTCACAGCCTGCTAACAACGCTCGTGAAGCTGTTCAGTGGTTATACTTTGGCTACTTAGCTGCTATCAAGACTCAAAACGGCGCTGCTATGTCAGTAGGTCGTGTATCTACCTTCTTAGATATTTATATCAACCGTGATTTACAAGAAGGTACTTTAACTGAGGCTGAGGCTCAGGAGTTAATTGACCATTTAGTAATGAAGTTACGTATGGTTAAGTTTGCTCGTATTCCTTCATACAACCAATTATTCTCAGGTGACCCAGTATGGGCAACTTTAGAGGTTGCAGGTTTAGGTATCGACGGTCGTTCACAAGTAACTAAGACTTGTTACCGTTTCTTACACACCTTAGAGAACATGGGCCCATCACCAGAGCCTAACTTAACTGTTCTATATTCTTCAAGATTACCAGAGAACTTCAAGAAGTATGCAGCTAAGATCTCTATTGATACCTCATCAATTCAGTACGAGAATGACGATGTAATGCGTGCTGAGTGGGGCGACGATTACTCAATCTGCTGCTGCGTATCTGCAACTCAAACTGGTAAAGAGATGCAGTTCTTCGGTGCTCGTGCAAACTTAGCTAAGGCACTTCTATACGCAATGAACGGCGGTATCGACGTTAAGACTCGTATGCAAGTTGGTCCTAAGTTACCAAAGATCACTTCAGAGTACCTAAACTACGACGAGTTAATGGCTAACTACGACATCGTTCTAGAGTGGCTTGCTGATCTATACGTTAACGTATTGAACCTAATTCAATACATGCACGACAAGTACTACTACGAAGCTGCTGAGATGGCTTTAATCGATACTGACGTACGTCGTACTTTCGCAACTGGTATTGCAGGTTTCTCACACGTTGTAGATTCTATCAGTGCTGTTAAGTACGCTAAGGTTAAGCCAATCCGTGATGAAGATGGTATGGCAATCGACTTTGAAGTTGAAGGTGATTTCCCACGTTATGGTAACGATGATGATCGTGCAGATAAGATTGCTGTATGGTTATTAAAGACCTTCTTAACTAAGTTAAAGAAGCGTCACACTTATCGTAACTCAGAGGCTACAACCTCAATTCTAACCATTACTTCAAACGTTGTTTACGGTAAGGCTACTGGTGCATTACCTGATGGTAGAAAAGCAGGCGAGCCTTTATCACCTGGTGCTAACCCATCATACGGTGCTGAGAAGTCTGGTTTATTAGCATCTCTAAACTCAGTTGCTAAGTTACCATATGAGTATGCTTTAGATGGTATTTCTAATACTCAAACCATCAGCCCTGATGCTTTAGGTCACAACGAAGGCGAGCGTGTAAACAACCTAGTTAACGTAATGGATGGTTACTTCGATCAAGGTGCACACCACTTGAACGTTAACGTATTCGGTACTGAGAAGTTAATTGATGCTATGGAGCACCCAGAGAAGCCAGAGTATGCAAACTTCACTATCCGTGTATCAGGCTATGCTGTTAAGTTCATTGACTTAACTAAAGAGCAACAAATGGACGTAATCTCAAGAACATGTCACAAGACCATGTAATTTAAGATTATGTTTTACAAAAAGGGGGCGCTTATGCGCCCTTTTTTGACGACACAACCTGGAAATTTAAATGACAAATCAAGGCTATATACATTCTTTTGAAACCTTTGGATCAGTAGATGGTCCTGGAGTGCGTTTTATCATTTTTATGCAAGGCTGTCCTATGCGCTGCTTATATTGTCATAATCCAGATGCCTGGAAAATGAATGTAGGTGAGCTTAAAAGCGTAGATGAGATTGTTGCAAAAGCCTTGCGTTACAAAAACTATTGGGGCAAAGAAGGTGGTGTTACAGTAAGTGGTGGCGAGGCTTTATCTCAGATCCAATTTGTAACTGCATTATTTAAAGCTTTCAAAGCAAAAGGTGTGAATACTTGTCTTGATACTTCAGCAGGTCCTTATCGTGATAGTCCTGAGTATATTGAACTGTTCGATGAGCTGATGAGATATACAGACTTAGTCTTATTAGATATTAAGCACTCTGATCCTAAGGCTCACAAAGAGCTTACAGGTATTTCTAATGAGAATATCTTAGCTTGTGCAAAACACTTATCTGATTTAAACAAACCTGTATGGATAAGACATGTTTTAGTACCAGGTATTACCGACACTAAAGAGCAGCTTGAAGGCGTTAAAAAGATAATAGACTCTTTATCTAATGTTAAAAAGGTAGAAGTATTACCTTACCATTCCTTAGGTATTCATAAGTATGATGCTTTAGGAATTGAATATAAATTAAGAGATACCCCACACCCATCACAAGAATCAATTCAAATTGCCTGCAAAATTCTAAATGCAGCTGTTCGAGATTAAGCTTTAAAGCAGCTTTTCTATTGTAAGGCTGCTTTTGAAAAAAATTTTTTAATATGCAATAGAGTATACATTCTAAATTAAAAAAAAAATTTGATTTGTTTGAATACATGATCATTTTTATTATAATTTAGTAATAATGTATACCTGAGGTATTAAAAATGGTAAATCTTATTAATCGAGAAACATACTTGTCTAAAATTAGACCGTATTATGATTTAGATATTATAAAAGTAATTACAGGAATAAGACGTTCAGGAAAGTCATTTTTATTAAAATCTATCATCAATGAAATTAAATCTAAAGGAGTAAATATAGATCATATTATCTATATTAACTTTGAGGATATAGATTTTGCTTACATTCAGAATGCAATTGATTTAAATAAAGAAATTAAATCAAAAATATTGGATAATGAAAAATATTTTGTTTTTTTGGATGAAATCCAATTTGTCCAAGAGTTTGAAAAAGCTTTAGCTTCTATTAAAGCCACTTGTAACGTTTCATTGTTTGTTACAGGAAGTAATTCAACTTTATTATCAGGAAAGCTTGCAAGCTTATTAACAGGAAGAACCATTGAATTTGAGGTGTTCCCATTTTCATATTTTGAAGCGGTAGAGTACTTACATGTTAATAATGCCTCTAGTAATGCATTGACAATTGAGAACTATTTAAAGTGTGGAGGCTTTCCTTTTACATATCAGCTCAACTCTTCGCAAGAAGTCATAAATTATGTTAAACATTTGTATGAAAGCATTGTAGCTAAAGATATTGCTCATCCTTATTCAAGGATTGATAGGTCTCTTTTTAATACTGTTGCGCTGTATATTTTAGCTAATGCAGGAAAGGAATTATCTCTAGCCAATATTGTTAATTACTATAATTCACATAATACAGATAACAAGCTTACAAGACCAATGGTTAAAACTTTTTTAGATAAAATGGTCCAAGCCTATTTGATCTATCCTATTTCACAATATAATTTAAGTGGAAAACAGTCGCTAAATAGCCATCCAAAATATTATGCAACAGATCTTGCTCTAAGAACTATAGGTACAAATACTATTGACTTTGAAGATACTTTCTTCCTTGAAAATTTAATTTGTAACGAACTTAAGTCCAGAGGTTATGACGTAAGAACTGGTAAAACATACCGATCAGAAATTGATTTTATTGTCATTTTAAATGGGAAAAAATGCTTTATTCAAGTTTGCTATTACCTTCTAAATGAACAAACAATCAAAAGAGAATTTGATGCGTTTAACCCAATCAAAGATCATAGTCCAAAATACGTATTGTCACTTGATAAAGTAGATTTAAGCCACAACGGTATAGCTCATTTAAATATTGAGGACTTTTTGTTGCATAAAGTTGATATTACGTTAACGTAATATCAACTTAAAACTTAGGCTACAGGACATAATAGCATAACCACAGAGCGGTTTTTAACTCTTAACTTTTGACCTGCATGATAACGAGTGGACATAAAGTATAAAGATACGTCCTTACCTTTATCAAGACCAGTATTGATAAACTGGAACCAG
The DNA here is from genome assembly GCA_902785325.1 of uncultured Succinivibrio sp. Classification (GTDB taxonomy): domain Bacteria; phylum Pseudomonadota; class Gammaproteobacteria; order Enterobacterales; family Succinivibrionaceae; genus Succinivibrio. The sequence goes on from CACZXZ010000002.1 coordinate 90,971, forward strand.
CATTTGTCAAGATGACCTGGTACACATGGGATCTCAATGGTCAGATCTTGCCAATAGGCATTTACGAATACATAGGCGTAGACATCCTGTTTTTGATAGTAATACAAGAAGCCTACAGAATGAGACATATCAGACCAGTCAGGCTGGAAAGGTTTGCAACCATGCCATTGAATCTTTGCATTAGATAAGGTGTTTTGAAGTTTATGGTTAGGCTCACTGTGATGCTTAATCTTACCTAGACGACATAAGGTAATTAAGCTTTTAGTGAATCTAAACATTTCCTCCTGACGCTCATCACGATTCCATTTTAGATAACTTAACTCATTATCCTGGCAATAAGCGTTGTTGTTACCTTTTTGGGTTCTTAAGACCTCATCTCCCATTAAGATCATAGGAGTTCCTAAAGACAGCATGGTAAGTGCCATGAAGTTTTTTGCCATGCGTAATCTTAAAGCATTAAGATTCTTATCCTCACAAGGACCTTCAAAACCGTAGTTTGCTGAGTAGTTGTTATTATTTCCATCACAATTGTGCTCACCGTTAGCATCGTTATGCTTATCTGCATAAGTAACTAAATCATTTAAGGTAAAGCCGTCATGACAGGTAATAAAGTTAATAGACTTTTGAGGATCAACCTGATGCTCATTGTAGATATCAGGGGATCCTAGAATACGTAAGACAAACTTTTTAACCATAGCGCCATCGCCACGCATAAACGATCTTACGTCATCTCTAAATTGACCGTTCCACTCACGCCACTTTGAACCTGAGATAGCACCTAATTGATATAAGCCACCTGCATCCCATGGCTCTGCGATAAGTTTGGCATTGGCAAGTTTAAAATTAGCATCAATGGACAACAAGGTAGAGTTGTCCTTCATAGGTGCACCTAACTTGTCACGAGTTAAGATGGAGGCTAAATCAAATCTAAAGCCATCTACATGCATCTTCTCATGCCAAAAGATTAGTGAGTCCATGATCATGTTACGCACTACAGGCTGATTAGCATTTAGAGAGTTACCACAGCCTGAGAAGTTCTGATGATAGCCATTATTGATGATGTAATAGCCATTTTTATCAAAACCTTTGTAACAGTAGGTAGGACCAAAATCGTCACCTTCAGAGGTATGGTTGTAAACTACATCTAAAATAACCTCAATGCCATTTTTATGTAGGGCTTTTACCATGTCACGAAATTCGTCAAGTGGTCCTGTAATGGATTTGTCAGAGGAGTAGCTATCCTGTGGCGCAAAGAAGGACATAGGGGAGTAGCCCCAGTAATTCTTCATATGAGGGCGGGCATCGTCCTCATCAAATTGATAAACAGGCATCAATTCAACAGCTGTAATTCCAAGCTCAACTAAATAAGGGATCTTTTCAATTAAGCCTTTATAAGTACCAGCGATTTTTTCATTAAGTCCTGAGCTCTTATCTTTAGTAAAGCCTTTAACGTGCATTTCATAGATGATGGTATTTTCAAGAGAATGATGAGGATATGAATCAATACCCCAGTCATATTCATTCACATCGATGACTGCACACTTTAGGCAAGTTTTAAGGGCTAATTTTTGATCTTTTGGTGGAAAACGCTGATAGTTATCAGGAAATAAAACGCGTTTTGCGTAAGGATCGATTAAAACTGTATCAGTTTTAACAGAGCTTGAAGGTACACCATTTACGGTTACAGCTTTAGTAATTCTGTAGGCATAGATTTGGTTTTTGCCAATACCACGGACTTTTACATGCCAGTAGTAGGTAGACTTAAATACGTTAGAGCATAAATGGATTACAAAAGGATCATCGTCATTAACATCGTCAAATAACAATAAATCCATTTCCTCTGCATCAGGGCACCATAAAGAAAAGTTTACGCCATCCTCTTCGATGATTGGTCCTAATTTTCTGCAATGACCAACAGAGATTACAAAATTCTTATTCTTATCCATAACAACCTATGTCCACATACTTTTTAAGTATCTTAAAACTTAAATGTTAACCTTTATCTATTGCTTTGTAATTATGCAAGAATGCTCATTTTTGGAACATAATTTAGCGCTTAAGGTAAATTTGTGCTATTTTTCTAAGCATTGTTCTTATAGAGGTTTTAAACATGTCTATTTTAAAATGTGCAGCTGCAAGACTAAATACTACAGCACTTGATCTTAGAGGTAATGCAAAAAAAATCCTTAAACTTTGTGTTGAAGCTCAAAATCAAGGCCTTGATTTGGTAGCTTTTCCAGAGTTAGCACTAACTGGTTACAACTGTGGTGATATGTTCAATCACCCACATCTTATCAAAAACGCCATCAATTCCTTATTAGAGATTAAGTATAGTATGCCAGAGAATATTGTGGCTACTATCGGTCTTCCTTTATTAGGTTCTGACAATAAAGTTTATGACTCTTATGTTTGCTTGAAAAAAGGTCAAATCCTAGGGGTAGCTTGCTTACACTCTTTTTATAACGCAAAGGATGCAAGAGTCCGCTTCTTTACCACTCCTTTTAATGAGGATTTGTCTTTTGTAATCGGTAAAGAGAGCTTTAAAGTAACCTCAACCTTTAAGGTAAAAGAACAAAAGGTTGGTATCTACTTTAATGCCGGTGATACCCAATTTTTAACTCAAGATAAACTTGATGTCTTAGTATGTCCTGAAGCTACCCGTTTTGAATTGTATGAAACTCAAGAGCATCTAAATAATTTAGTGGCACTGTCAGCTAAATTTGAGACAAAGGTCGTAGCAACTAACCTTGTAGGTTGTGAATCAGGCTCAGATATCTTTGATGGTTTATGTGTCTTTGCAAAGAATGGTGATTTGCTAACTGTAAGTGATATTTTAAGTTTTAAAGAGACTTCTTTAATTACCGAAATTTGCGAGGTTGCTAAGTTCCTAGATGAATACGATACGATTGTAAAAGCAGTAGCATTAGGTTTATTTGACTGGATGAAAAAGACTTATGCACACGGTTTTGCTTTATCTATGTCAGGTGGTGCTGATTCTGGTTTATGTGCAACTTGTGTGGCCTACGGTCAACTTGCAGCCTTACACGAATTAGGTTATGACAATTATAAAGCTCTTATGGAAAGCTTAAAATTTGAGGTTCCAGCCTTTAGTGGAGATGAGGAGAGCTTTATTAAAAAATACATGATGCCTCAGGTTCTAACCACAGTATATCAAGGATCTTCTGTATCAGGCTCTGTAACAAGAGAAGCTGCCGCTAAAGTATCTGAAAATCTTGGTGCTAAACACTTTGAGTGGTCAATTGCAAAGCTTGTAGAGGATTATGTAGCTTTAGTAAATGCAACTACTCCTGGTAATCCATTAAGCTGGGAAAAAGACGATTTAACCTTACAAAATATTCAAGCAAGATGCCGTGCCCCAAGTATTTGGATGATGGCAAATCGTTACAATAAGTTGTTAATAACCACCTGTAATGCTTCAGAAGATGCTGTAGGTTACTGCACTATGGATGGTGATACCGCAGGTGGCGTAGCACCTATTGGTGATATTAGTAAGAGCAGAATTCTAAAGATCAATGCACACATTGCTAAAAATGGTCTTGAAATTGAAGCTGGTGGCTTAAAACTTAATGTACCTAATATGTCCTATATTAGTGCTCAAGCACCTACCGCTGAGTTAAGACCAGGTGGCACTCAAACTGATGAGCATGATTTAATGCCATATGTAATTCTAGACAGAATTCATTTCTTACACCAAAACGATGTCTTATCTCCAGTAGAGATTTTACCAATCTTACAAAAGGAGTTTGCTTCCTTTAGTGAAGACGATTTAAAACTATTTATCCGTCGTTACTTTACAAAACTTAGTGTAAATCAATGGAAGAGAGAAAGAGGAGCTACAACTTTCCACATTGAGAAGACTGACTTAAATGCAAAGTCAGGCTTTATCTTCCCATTACTAAATGATGGCTATAAATCTTTACTAGAAGATTTTTAATCTAGCGTCATTTTATTTACAAAAGTCTGCTTCAAAAGGCAGGCTTTTTTTTAACAAAAAAGACATCAGCAAATGTTTATAAAAGTGTTTTATATACTAAAAGCATAAGGTAGGAATTGAAATGAGCAAAAGAAATAGAATGAGTTTCTCTGATAAAATATAGGAACTTGATGTTTACAAAGAAACTATCTAAAAAAAATTTTGCACATGGTGTTAAGTTCAATTTGGAGTATGAATGAAACAAATTTATACAAATCCATACGGCGTAAGCTCTTTTGAAGAGTTTAATAAACTAAATAGAGCATATGTAGATAAAACAGAATTTATCAATGTAATTGATAAGCTTGACTCACCATATCCTGTTCTACTAAGGCCTCGTCGTTTTGGTAAAACAACTTTCGTAAAAATGCTACTTTGCTTTTACGATATTTCCTATAAAGATAAGTATGACGAAATCTTTAAGGGCACCAAAATTCATGAGATGAATTTACCATCTCATAATACTTATCATGTCATTAAGTTTGATTTCTCTGGTGTATCAGGAGATAACGCAAAAGATCTTATTGTTAATTTCAACCAAAAGCTCTCAGTTGGTATAAATAAATTCTTAAAAAGATATCCAGACTTTAAGTTTAATAATGACTATACAGGTAGAGATCCTGCTAATTTCATTGATGAGTTTTTTAAGGCTTTTGATACTCAGTATAAAGATAAATCCTTGTATATACTCATTGACGAATACGACAATTTTGCAAATGACGTATTAAGT
>CACZXZ010000003.1 GCA_902785325.1 uncultured Succinivibrio sp.
ACAGAAAGACTGTATTACCCAAGTCTGAAAATGATGTAAGTTTACAGCATAATGTCATCAGGTAAGAACCTCCTTGGCTTGCCAAGGAGAGTAGTCAGAGTTGCTCTAAAGCTCTAATTCTCTTCTCTAGTGGAGGATGAGACATAAATAATTCTGATACGGTAACAGGACCATTGATACATAAAGCTTGCATGTAGCTGTGCTCTTTATCTTCTTTTGGAGCTACACCTCTTTGTAGAGCCTGCAAGGCTGCAATCATAGCTTGCTTACCATTTAAACTAGCAGAACCTGCGTCAGCACGATATTCGCGGTAACGAGAGAACCACATTAAAATCATGGTGGCACCAATACCAAATACCATCTGCATGATGGAATTTACAGTATAGAACATCATAGATGATCCAAAAGAAGCGCCACGGTTATCATTGCTGTTACTACGACTTGCGTTGACGATAGCAAATGCTACTACATAAGAGAAGAAGTACACGAAGGTATTTAATACACCTTGTAATAAAGCCATAGTTACCATATCTCCATTTTTGATATGAGAGATCTCATGACCTAAAACACCTGCAACCTCATCTTCAGTCATAGAGTCTAATAAACCTGTAGAAACAGCAACTAAAGCAGCATCCTTTGAAGCGCCTGTCGCAAAAGCGTTAGGATCACGGGATTGATAAATACCAACCTCAGGCATTGCCAAACCGTCTTTTTGAGTCAAAGCTGCAATAGTATTGACTAAAAACTGCTCCTGACGATTTTGAGGGGTAGTAATTACTCTTACACCATAGGCTCTTTTACACATCGATTTTGATAAGAATAAGGAAATAAAAGATCCTACACAGCCAAAGATGGCGCACATGATAAGCAGTGAGCTGTAATCTTGAGAAGATATTTGAATACCAAAAATATTAAGCAGAATAGAGCCTACGATACTTACTAGTACCAATACGGCAACTTGCATAGCAATATATAATAAAACTCTCATAATTACTTACTTATCCTCATCTAAAATTTCACGACTAGCATCCTCTGATGCTACATCTAAAAGATTCTGACCACCTAAATATACTTGCTTATTGATAACTTTAAGATTAGCTTGATAATTATTACCAACCTTTTTAAGCATACCTAAATCAAGATACTTGTTTAAAGCTTCACTATACTGTTCTGATAAATACAAATTTACCAAACTTGTATCAGCCTTTAAGTTAGCGTTTATCTTAAGGCTGTCTAGATCAAATTTTTGACCTTTTAAAAGAAGACTAGAAGTTAAATTACAGCTTGCATCCTTATTATCGTGTGAAAAGGAAAAGTTTTTAACTTCAGCTGCTAGTTTTTTAGGAAAAACTTCTGTTAATTTCTCAATATATAAATCTTTTTGTTTAGCAAGTTTTAAGGCTTTAGTTACATTGATGCCACTAAAGGTAAAGTCGTAATTTACCTTACTCAAATCAAAATAATCTAAAGTTGCATTGTCCTTGATATAAGGCATAGCAAATTTAAGATTAAAGTTTCCTTTAAAGGCTAAATCCTGATATTTACCTTGTGGGAGTAATTTAAAGTTTAATTTAAAGTTATCTACTAGCACTTTATCTGCTAAAGACTTATCTTTAACATTATCATCAGGTGAAAAACCTATGGCATATAAAGTAGAGACTAAACCTTCAAACTTTTTAAAAGATAAGGTAACCTCATCTAACGAAAAACTCTTTGAGCCAAGTTTTAAATTAGCAACCGTGTCTACTTTGAAATCTTGCAGTAACAAATTAAAGGCACTGTGACCACCATACATCTTTGAAGATAGGCATTTGCTGTCACCTAAATTTAAAGCAACATTAATCTTTGATAAATCGTGAGTTTTAAAAGTAACTGCAGAATTACCAATAGCACACACACCATCTTCTAAAATATAGTCAAATTTGCTGGTATTTAAAGCGCCATTAACACTTAAGGTAAAAGGATTTACCTTTAAATTACCATCGATATTGATAGGTGGTAGATTTAAGGAGGCTAATTTACTATCTAAATTGCCAGAGCCATTAACCTTAGTAAGGGTTAATTTAATAAAAGGTGGGTAAAAGTCTAGCTTACTTACAAAACTTACCTTTAAGTCATTTGGAATGACATGAACTTTGATAAGTGCAGACTTATTTAGAATACTAGTTTGCACAGGTTCATAACTTACCACAAGATTTGACTGTTTTTGATTAAACTTTGTAATAGCTCTATCTACATAACGGTCAAAAAGCACACTGATAGTGACTATAGCAACTACTAACAACACTAGAAGGATTGCACTAACGATAAGCAATCCTTTGACGATTTTTTTGAGCATTATTCTCTCTCGTCTTGAAGTTTTGCTAAGATTCTGCCACTTTCAACAAAAGCTTCATTGGCAAATTCCCCAAAGTAATCTCGAGTCTTTAAAAACTCTTGAGTAAACTTATCTGTATCTTTATTTTTGATTACTTCAAGCTCTTTAGTTACGCTTTCTACAAAGCTCTTGATAAGCTCGTAATTAGCCTCTGACGACATAATAATGTCAGCATATAAACGAGGATCTTGAGCAAAAAGACGACCAACCATCATCAACTCTAGACGATAAATTGGTGAGGACAAATCTTTAAGTTTTTGAAGTTTAGGAGCAATTTTTTGTAAAAAGGTTCCATAACTGTAAGTACTAAAGTGTCTTAGGGCTTGAATGATACTCATAGCCTCATCATGCTCTTTAGCTGAACACTTACAGATAGTAGCGCCCCAAATACGAAGTTGCTCTACTAAAAATTGAGAAGCTTTTTCATCGCGCTCAGGAACTGTTACCACCACCTGCTTTACTAAAGACTTTACATCAGGTCCAAACATTGGGTGTAAGCCTAATACAGGACCTTTATGGTACTGCATCATTGCCTCAACTATAGGACCTTTTACAGAAGTAAAATCGCACAAGATCTGGTCGCTTTTTAACATTGGAGACAAACGTTTGATGACATCAATAGTAATATCAATTGGTACTGATACGATTACAATTTTGGCGGTCTTTAAGTATTCAGGAGCTTTATCCCAACCACGATGGCCAAAAGAAAATACCTTGTAGCCTGAGTTTTCAAAGTAGCTTGCAAAAATGCGTCCCATACCACCGTTGCCACCAACGATGACAACATCGCCACTTTCTTTTAAACAACGAGGGTAATTAAAATCAGTACCAGAGCACAATTTATAGGACTCACGCAAAACGCGCTTCATGATATCTGAAAGTAGACCTTGCGGTAATTGCTGTGATCTTGCAATTTCCTCTACATGAGATAACACATAGGTCTGTCTTTCATGGGAGTAGGCACTAACATCAAGATCTTTTTTTAAGGATGCAGCTTCTACTACTAAATCCTGTCGTTTTTTTAAGAGCTCAACTAAATTCTTATCGACCTCATCGATTTTAGCTCTTACCTGCTCTAACTGCTTGAAACTCATAGTGAATCGATCTCTTCTAAGTATTCATCCACATTCTCATCAGCTTTATTCTCCATACTTGCCTCAGGATTTACTTTACCTTCCTGATGCATTAGGTAGATTTGGCGCATTTGAGCATAAGGATCAACCGCTTTATCAACCATTTCTTCTTGAGGAATTAAAGAAGCGCGAGTATCTACAGCTTGAACAGCAAAGGCTGCAGCTGCTGCGTATGGATTTAAGAACATATAAGGCCAAGAATCAGCAGTATTAGTTACTAAACCACGTTCTGTGGTAGGACCAAGAACTGGCACCATCAAGTACTCACCTTGATCTACACCTGCTTTACCTGCCACGGTATTTAAGCTCATAGCCTTTTGTTCAATACCCATCTTAGTTGCAACATCGAATAAACCTAACAAACCGATTGTTGAATTGATGCAGAATCTACTTATAGAGATGCAACTATCTTTAGGATGAGCTAATAAAGCATTATTAACTGTATTATTTAAATCAGAAATATTTGAAAAGAAGTTGTGTACTGAGTTTTTAGCACCTTCAGGTAACTTGTCATAACCGTGAGCTACAGGACGTAAAATATAACGGTCTAAAATCTCGTAGTTAGTTCTCCAACCTAGATTTCTATTGATATATTCAAGTCCATCAATGGAGTTACCTGGTAGCACAGTAAGACCATAACTATAGTCTTTTTTAGTTACAACCACAGTCTTTTGTCTTGGAGACATAGGACTTAATGAGGAATGGGCTGCATAACATTCAGTAGAAGGGACACTTAGTAATAAATAACTTACTAGCGCAAATATTGTTTTCTTCTTCATAAGTTCACCTTTTTTATACAGCTTATATTCTATCAATTTGTCTTAGTTTGGGCACTATACTTTATTTGCTTATTTGATCTAAAAAAATTATTTTAAAAATTTGTTTAAAGCGTGAAACAACAAGACTCTAATATAAGTAAATTTTGGTATTATATTGTATAGAGAGTATACAAAGATTAAGCATAAAGATCACATCATCATGGACACTTTTGACGTTGAAGTAAAAAATTCAGCTAAAGCACAAGCTAATGCTGAAGTAAATCAAACTAATAATCAAAATGCAACTGAAGAATTAGGCGCAGAAATTAACATAAATGCAACTAAATCTTACTTAAGTGTCATTTCAACTAAAAAAGATCTTTTATCATCTGAGCATTTAACTACTTTTAATCAGTTAAATACTAATCTCTCTACTCTTGCTTGTGATCCTGAAAAATTAGCCAAACTATCTGTCAATGAAAACTCTCAAAGCATGGCTAATTATCGTAAGCTCACCCTTCAAGTAATCAATCGTGATCCTAATTTACAAGAACAAGTAGCTCAGGATTTATCTGATAAACAAAGACTTGTAAGAACAAAGGATGCTGCTAATACTTTAGAAAGTGACTTTAAAGCGCTACCTCCTGCCTTACAAGAAGGTACTATTGCAGGTCAACAACTAGGTAAGTTTGTCTGCCAAGCTGTTGTAAATTTAACCGATTGTGAAAACATGGGCGCAGGTTTACAGCGTGATTTGGCTATCCGTGATGTTTATGCTCCCTCTGACAATTTGTCCTTTAGACAAAAACAAGCTACAAAAGATGCGTTAAGTGCTTCTATTGCCTATATTAAAAGCAATCAGCCAGAAGTCTTAAGCACTTTACCTAAAACAGAAGTTAAAGCACAACCTAAGGTAACACAAACTGCAGCTTGCAGCACACCTCAGGTGATGACTAGATATTTGCGCAAAGCTTTAGAAGAGTTTCCAAAAGATACAACTTATCTTGATATCTTTAAACAAAATAAATCTAAAGCTATTGATGAAACTACAGCTTATGACAATATCTCCAAAGATACTGCCAAAAGAATTCACGATATCATTGCCAAAGCTGCTAAAACCGCTAGAGATGGCAATTTAATTCCAGTAAAGGAAGATACTTCAACTCAAAGTAAGACTACAGAGGCAACTGCAGCCAACACAACACCTGACAAGATTGAAGTCTCAAAATTAAGTCTAGCTGAGTTATCAGCAAGAGCTGCTAAATTGCAACAGCAATTTAGAGCTGAGAGAATTAAGCTTGCAAACGAAGGAAAGCTTCCAGATCCTGCTCAAAGGATGAACTCTACTATTAGCGTAACTCAAAGTGAGCTTGAGCAGGTTGATGAACAACTAACTCAACAAGTAAAGACTCAGAATGAGGCTACTACAACTACAGTTAAAGCTAATGCTGAACCTTCATTAAGTGCAGATGAAATTAAAAAGATTGCACAAGATGCTGTAAAAGAGGCTTTAAAAGAAAGCGTTAAAACTCAATTACAACTTAGCCAAGATACAGCAAAACAAGTTGCACGTGATGCAGTTGAAGAATTAAGTAAGAGTGTTAAATCTCAACTTGAGAACGTAAATTTAAACACAAAAGAAGCAATTGCAAGTGCTATTGAAAATGCTCTAGCTAAAAACACTCAAACTCAAAATGAGCTTGCTAAACAGCAAGCTAACTATCTTGCAGATAAAACAGTAAACGAGCTTACTCAGAGCGTAGATAAAACTGTTAATGAGCTTACCCAAAACGTAAAAGATCAAATTGAAAAAAGTAACCTTGAAATTAAAGAAACTGTAAAAGATCAAATCAAGGTACAACTTGAGGCTCAAATTGAAGCACAAAAGAAAGAAGCTCAAAAACAAAGTGCAGAATTTACCAAACCTTTAAACTTTAGCTATCAAGCTTCTGATTCTGTTTATGCCCATCATCAGGCTATGCCATATGTGGCAGTAAAAGTAACTGATAAACCTATTAGCGATACTTTTATAAAGGATTTATCTCAAGCTCAAAAACAAGCTAGCGTAAATGAGCAAACTAAGGCTATCTTAGAAAAAGAGCTTACAGAACAAGAAACAGTTGTAAGTGACAAGGTTGAGACTAAAGCTGATATTAAGCTTGAAGATCCTATTACTGATTCTAAAGTTAAAAACGCAAGTGAAAAAGCTAATACTGTAACTCAGGCTGCAAAAGAAAATCTTGCAAGTAATGTATTGGACAATGAAGCTAATGAGATTGAAGATCTAGCTTCTAATCTTGCTAAAAAAGACAATCTTAAAGTAAGTCCTGCTATCAATCCTGAAGATAAAAAAGTAATTGATAGAATTCTCTCCTCTCAAGAAGAATTAAATCAAGATACTGAAAGCTTAGATTCTGAAAATCAAAGTTTAGAGACTAACTCTGATGAGGATAAGCTTCAAGAAAACAATGCAAAAGTTACTCAAGATAAAGCAAGTACCAATGTAACAGCTCCAACTTCAGATCTTAAGCAAGAGTCTGAAGTTACAGAAGAACTTACAAAAGAGCAAGAACACCAAGTCCAAAGTGAAAACTCAATTGCTCAAGATGATCTTGTTCAAGTTGATGACAATGTAGTTTCTAATCCACAAACTTTAGTAAATACTCAAAATGCCACTCCTTTAAATCAAGATACCATTGAAGGCAACAGTGAGACTAACTTAAATTTAAAGGCTCCAGAGATTTTACAAGGTACTATAACAACTGATAGTGATACAGCTTCTTTGGATACTTTAGATAAGAGTGAAGATATAAAAGCTACTACCCTTGCCCAAAAGGCAGTTGAATTTAGTAAGCAATATCAAGCTCAGTCACAAACACAAACAGAAACTCAAGAGACTGAAAACTTAAGTACTAAAGCAGAGAAAAATACCACAGCTAAAACTACTTTGAGTAATGAGACTTTAGGTGAAGACAAAATAGATGATTACGATCCACTTAAAACTGATAATAAGGAAGTAATCGATTCTATTTTAAAGAAGGCTGAGCAAAGTAAGCCATCACTATTCTCAAATAGCTATGACTCTTTAAATAGTGAGCAAAATACCAATATCACTTACACCAATTCTCAAAAGCAAAATATAAGCTCTAAGATTTTAAATGATCTTATTCCTAAAAATGAACTTGAAGAAAGTGTGGTGCCTTCTGATACTAAAGGTAAAGGTCAGGATTTAAGTGCTATTACTCAAGACGATAGCATTGATGATATCACTATTAACTCAATTCCAGAAAAAACTGCTGGAGCTGCAGTGATTACTAATGGTAATAGTGAACCTATACCAAATCAATCAGTAGTTGATGAGGTTGCTCCTATTCAAGAGAAGTCTTCCCTATTCTCAAAAATTGCTTCTATTTTTGGTGGTAAAAAGAATACTGTTAAAAATGAACCATCTGAGACTAATCAGAATATAGCTATCAATCAAAATCAGTTGTTGTCTTTAAGTGCTAAAGGTTCACCTTTAGACAGTTATATGGCAGCTTTAAAACAGCAGATTGGTAATACTAATTTACCAGACACACTAAGAAATGAAGCTCAAAAGTTTTTAGACAAATTACAAGAGCCAGTCAAGGATTTACCTTCCGTAACTAATTGGCTTACCTTCACTCAAGTGCCAATGTCACCTACCACCCCACAAGCACTAGCTTTGCATCAGTGGGCTTTCTTATTGTTATCTATTAGATTCTCTCAACTTGGCAAATCTATTGATAAGTTATTAAAGAAAGGTGCTTCAAATGAAGGCAAAGAATATGATAAAGAAGCAGAGGAAATTTCAAAAGCTTTAAATAAGGATGATGCTGAGACAATCAAGAAGTTATCTTCTGATACTCTTGAGCAAATTACTCGTCTGCAAAATCCAGCTAAAGAGAATTTACCACTACTATATCAATACATTCCACTACCACCTACCTATGATGGTGGCAAAGAAGGTGGCTTTAATGCTCAACCTGTAGTTGAAGAAGACGGTAAAAAATCTTGGCATTTGACCTTTGCTTTTGACTTAGAAAACTTAGGTCCAATTGAGATTAGAGCGGTTGCTAAAATCCCAGAGTTAAAATTGTCAGTGGTAACTACTACTTTTGAAGCTTTACAAAAGGTTCAAGAAGCTCTACCTCATCTAAAAGCAGAGCTACAAAAGATAGGTATTACTACAAGAAGTGCTAGCGCCCGTTTAGGTCAGGTACATTTAAATAGCGTAAAGCAGCAAGAAAGCCCTGTAAAACGCAATGATGGCTCTAACTTATCTTTAGATATTTAGGAAATGTATTATGGAAAATAATGAGAAAGAAAATATAGATCCTAATAATGAAGCTTCTATTTCCAATGAAGATAATCTAAAGGCTGATGCTGAGACTTTAGAAGCACAAGTTTTTGTTGATGAAAATAAAAAAATTGATGCTACCGATGAGGACAACTCCTTTAAAGCTACTTACGACAAAGCTCAAGCAGCCATTGGTTTAAGCTACCATGAAGGTGATGCTGCTCCATATGTAAGTTCTAAAGGTGAAAATGAAAAAGCACAAGCCATTATCGATATGGCAAAAGAATTAGGTATTTATGTACATAAAGATCCTGTGCTTTTCAATCAATTAAAAGCCCTCGAAGAAGGAGAGGAAGTTCCAAAAGAGCTCTTTGAAATCATAGCTACTATCCTAGCTTTTAGCTATTACTTGCAAGGTAAAACTCCAAGTGCCTATACCCGTGAGGATGGTTCAAGAGCTATCAATACAGAAGCTTAAAGATTTAAAGATTGTTTAAAGAGTGGCTAAAGCCACTCTTTTTTATTTAATCAAAGGACTCGTCAGGTGAGTAAGGTACTGCCTTAGGAAAATCTGATTCTGCACTTATAGTACAGTTTTGGTCAACATAGCGAATTTTATCTAAGCGAGCTGGTAATAAGGTTAACCCAGGTAGATAACAATGATCACCAACAATATTGCCATCTTTATTAAATTTTACAAATTTAATGCCATTAGGCTTAGTAAGTTCAAGGGAGTTTACACCACGCTCTTGTAAGAACTTTGCATATACTCTCATCGCACCTGAAGATCCAAATAAGCCTGTAGGTTTATTGTCATCAAAACCAACCCATGTTGCGACTACTTGATCTGAATCAATACCTACAGACCAAGTATCACGACTATCATTAGTAGTACCAGTCTTTGTTGCAATATTGATATTAGGGAATAGTCTTCCGATTCTGCGACCAGTACCAATCTTTGTAGCCTCAGTCATTACGAACATTGTTAGGTAAGAATCTTTAGGATCTAAGGTTGGAACTCCTTTATTATTCTCGCGCTCATAGACTATCTTACCGTTTTTAATCACGGTTCTTAAGGTTGTCAAATCCTGATAACGACCTTCTGTAGCTAAAGAGGTATAGATTTGATTTACTTCAAAAGGAGTAAGCTCAATGGTACCAAGTAGCATGGATGGATAAAATGGAATACGCTTCTTATCAATACCTACTGATACTAAAGTATCACGAACTGAATTTAAACCTACTCTCATACCAATTTTTACAGTTGGAATATTCATAGAACGGGCCATCGCCACGTAAGTTGGCATACTGCCATGCCACTTTTTATCGTCGTTATGAGGCTGCCACTTTTTACCGTCAGCAAGACGCACAGTGATAGGTGCATCATGTACGATAGTTCCTGTATGAATACCATTGTGGAATGCTGTTAAATAAACAAATGGCTTGATGATAGAGCCTACTTGTCTTTTACCCTCTACCACACGGTTAAAGCCTGCGTATTGAGGGGTTCTACTGCCTACCACGGCACTAACCTCAGCTGTACGCCATGAGCTTACTACCATGGCTGCTTCAAGACCTTTTAAGTGGCGCTCTTTTTCAATTTGGAGGAGCTCTTTTTCTACAGCGTTTTCAGCAGCTAGTTGTGCTTGAGGATCTAAGCTTGTAAAAATCTTAATGCCGTTACCAGATAAGAAATCCTTATCAAATCTAGAGGAGATCTCACGTTTTAAAACGCCCATGAAGGCTGGGGTCTTAGAGTAATTCATAGAGCCTCGCTTGATAACCCCTAAAGGTCTTGCTGTATATTGCTCATACTCTGTTTGAGTGATTCTTCCACGATTTTTAAGCACTGCAAGTACTACATTTCGACGCTCTAGAGCTTTTTCAGGGTGTCTCCACGGATCATAGAAGGATGGACCTTTAATAATACCTACTAATAAAGCCATCTGCTCTTGAGTAAGCTCTGATACTGGTACACCAAAATAGAAATAAGAAGCTAAACCAAAACCATAAATACCTGCACTACCATTTTGACCTAGGTAAATTTCATTTAAGTAAGCTTCTAAGATCTGATCTTTGGTATAGCGATGATTCATGATCAAAGCCATAATGATCTCTTTAAACTTACGGGTATAGCTTCTTTGAGAATTTAAAAAATAGTTTTTAACTAGCTGTTGGGTAATAGTAGAGCCACCTTCAACTACCGAGTGAGCAATGGTATTTTTAACAAAGGCTCTTGCTATAGCAAAGAAATTTACACCAAGATTTGTTCTAAAGCTTCTATCCTCAATTTCAAGTAAGGTAGTAACTAAGTCCTCTGGTACTTCTTGAAGGCTAATAAAGATTCTGTCTTCTTTTGGATCAATACGGTTAATTCTATCTAACAGTACAGGATCCATTCTCACATAACCTAACTCTTGCCTAGTATCGGCATTGATTATGTTAGCAATTCTCTGGCCATTAAATTGAACCATGATAGAGATAGAGTCTTCAGCACCTTCTGGGAATTCAAATGGTCTACGTAAGATAACCATTCTATTCTTGCTTTCGTTTACCGCATATTCACCAGGATTTTGAGGATTTGAAACCTGCCTGTACTTAAGCAATTGCAGTTCATACTTCATTTGCTTAAAGGAAAGCTTTTGATCTGGGTATAACTCAAGTGGTCTTGAATACACTACCGCAGGTAACACCCACTTATCATCTACACCAAATTTTGATAAGACCACTGAATCATAGTAGATAAATAAAAGTGCTAAAAGAGCAAATACTGCACAGCCTACCTTTAAGGAGAATAAAACTACTCTACGTTTAAAAGACTTTTTTCCTTTTTGCTTTTTAGTGTTTTTATCTTGCTTTGGTGTATTTGAAGGGGAAACTTGCTCTTCCTTTGAAGTGTTTTGAGTTGGATTTTCTCTAGGAACTTGCTCATGAGCAAATTCTCCTTCAGCTTTAGGCTCTGTATAAGGAGTTGAATTATCCTGTTGAATAGACTTTTCTGCCTTATCTTTAGAGTCAAAAAACTTATCTTGACTATCGATACTCTCATTTGATTCTAAAGGAGCATCAAAGGTAGGCTCAATTCTAGCATCTTGATTAGGATTTACGTTATCACAAGGCTTTTGTTCCCCATCAGTTGCGGTAAAGCCTTGTAAGATTTGATTTGAAAAATTCTTATCGTCCATTTCGAGCGTTTTTATGCAGTATTTTGATAAATTACAAGCTGCTATTATAGCAAATGCTACATCATTATTCTTAAAGATCATCGCTTATAGATATGAGCTTTGAGCCACAAATTTTTCCTAAAAACGATACCTAGTTCAATGATCTTAGAAAAATAATTGTGCTAATCATGTTTTATGTCAAATAATGAATGTATAAACTTGATAGAACAAAATAAATCAAGCATAATTGCAAGCTATCAAGAAAACGGATATTTACTTTTTTAAATCACTTAGTTCCTCCTGTGAAAGGATAATAAGTTAAGGAAGATTATTATGGCTGACAATGAAAAGACTACTGTTGCAATTGACTCTATGGGTCCATTAGCTATTGCCGGCGTTGAACCTTATCAAGAACAACCAGGCGAAGAGTACATGAATGAGAAGCAAAAAGCTCATTTCAAGAAAATTTTAACCGCTTGGCGCGACCAACTACGTAACGAAGTAGATCGTACTGTAGGTCACATGAAGAGTGAAGCTGCTAATTTCCCAGATCCACTAGATAGAGCTTCACAAGAAGAAGAATTTGCTTTAGAGCTACGTGCACGTGATCGTGAAAGAAAGCTTATCAAGAAGATTGATAAGACCTTAGCTAAAATCGATAATGACGAATTTGGCTACTGCGAGCAATGTGGTATCGAAATTGGTATTAAGCGTCTTGAGGCTCGTCCTACTGCAGATTTGTGCGTAGACTGCAAAGCCTTAGCTGAAATTAAAGAAAAACAACTTGAAGGCTAATTAGTCTCAAGAAAAAATAGGTGGCACATGCCACCTATTTTTTTTAATTATGTACATAGGCAGATTTGCACCCTCCCCAAGTGGCAGATTACACTTTGGCTCTTTAGTTTGTGCTTTAGGCTCTTACCTTGTAGCAAGAAAGAGACAAGGTAGGTTCTTATTGCGTATTGAGGATTTAGATAGACCAAGGTGCAGTGACTTTTTTACTAAAACCATCATCAAAGAGCTTGAAATCTTAGGCTTTGACTATGATGACAAGCCTTATATCCAATCTTTACATCAGGATAACTATTTTGATGCTATAGACTTATTGTTAAAGAACAAACAAGCTTATTACTGCAATTGCACTAGAGCAAAACTTAAAGAAAAAGAGTGCAACTGTAACTTACATCAAGAGACTATCGATTTAAACAAGCCTTATAGCATTAGGTACCAAATTCCAAGCACGCTTGAAAGCTTTTTTATAGATGAATTACAAGGCAAGGTAGAAAACACTTTTACAAAAAGTAGTATTACCTTAAAAAGGGCGGATAACATTATTGCCTATAATCTTGCTTGCGTTGTTGATGACATTTTACAAGGGGTAACTCAAGTAGTTCGTGGCTGCGATTTAATTGATATCACAACCACCCAAAGAGCTTTATATAAAAGTTTAGGTCATGAGCCTATAAGCTATTTACATTTACCTTTAATCATGGCTGATAGCGAACATAAACTGTCAAAACAAAATCATGCCACCCCTGTTTTAGACACTGATACTCCAGAAAACCTACTGCTTAAAGCACTAAAAGTATTAAAGGTAAATTGTGAGAATATACACCCTCAAATGTCTTGTCAAAAAATTTTACAAACTGCAGTAGATAATTTTAACTTTGACTCTTTAAATCGTAAAAATAGGATCTTCCTAGACTAAAATCTCATTTTTGCAAAAAAATGCTATAATATGCACAATTTAAAAAAGAGGACATAAAAAATTTCTACTCCATTAGATAAGCTTGATCTTCAAGAATTAAAGAAAAATAAATCCCAAGTTAAAAAACTACACAATGCCAAATTAGTAGTATCCACTGCTCAAATTGGCCTTGATTTAAGCTTATTGTCTGAAAAAGCACTTAAAGTCATCAAAACCTTACAGCACCACAACTTTAAAGCCTATTTTGTAGGTGGTTGTATTCGTGATTTACTGCTTGGTAAAAAACCAAAAGATTTTGATGTATCAACTGATGCTACCCCAGAGAAAGTACGCTCTTTATTCCAAAACTCACGAATTATTGGCAGAAGATTTAAAATTGTTCATGTAGTTTTTGGTAATGAAATTATTGAAGTTACTACCTTTAGAAGCAATAAAGCAGAAGCTGTAGTAGCAAAACAAAAGATAGGTAAGAATTCCACTCGCGTATCAGACAAATCTGGCATGCTCCTTCGCGACAATGTTTATGGAAAGAATATTGTTGAAGATTCTTTGCGCCGAGATTTTACCATCAACGCCTTGTATTTAGATCCTATAAAACAAGAGATCTACGACTACAACGGTGGTCTTTATGATATGCACGAAAAGGTCATCGATATCATTGGGGATCCTGAGACTAGATATTCTGAAGATCCTGTAAGAATGATAAGAGCTTTAAGATTTAGTGCCAAACTTGGCTTTAAAATCTCAAAGAGATCGTCTGATCCTATCAAAAAGTTATCTTCAAAATTGCTTGAAGTATCTAATGCCCGCATGTTTGAGGAAGTAAACAAGCTATTTATAACAGGGCACGGTTTAGCAAGTTTTAAAAAGTTGTTAGACTATCATATTTTTGAGCTACTCTTCCCTGCTACACAGCATTTGATCACTCAAAGTAATTTTACTAATTTTATAGAATATGCCCTAAATAGTTCTGATAAGCGTTATCAGAATAATCAGCCTAATATGCCTCATTTTTTATATTCTGTAATTTTATGGAATGTATTTTATGAAAAGTACTTCATTTATACAGAAAAGATGAATACTTTCGTCTCCTCAATAAATGAAACTAATCTTGTAAATTCAATTTTAGACGGCATTTTTGAAGCTCAAGAAAAAATTACTGCCATGCCATTTATAGTTTCAAATAGCATTCGCTCTCTTTGGAAAACACAAATTGCGCTCGAGCAATGTGATAGAAGTAATTTACAACAAGTTGAAAGTATCAAAGGTAAAGCAATCTTTAGAGCTGCATACGATTTTCTAACCTTAAGAGCTCGTTTTGATCCTTTCTTAAAAGATAGCGTTGATTTTTGGACTCCTTTCTACGAGAAATCAAAGGCACTTTCTATCAAGCGTCGTATTGAGAGAGAACAACAAAAGAAAACCTCAAAAAAGAAAGGAAAAAAGAAGTTTACTGATGGCTTTGCTGGCGAAGAGAAATTCAGTCGTAAACGTAAAAAAGCTTTAGAAAAAGCTAGAGCTTGGCGTGCCTCAATGGATCTTGATATCTAATGCGTATGGAAAAGGTTTTATTATCCTTAGGATCTAATCTTGGGGAGAGTTTGGATATTATTAAAAATGCTTGTAACGATATCAAAGCTGATAATGATATTCAGGAGGTTATAATCTCCTCCTACTATCAAACCAAACCTGTAGGCTACAAAGATCAAGACGATTTTATCAATATCGCAATTTCCTTGACTACCACTAAAACGCCTTATCAAATGCTAGATTTGTGTGCCTTTCTTGAGCAAAAGTACCAAAGAGTAAGGCTGTTTAAAAATGGTCCTAGAACTTTAGATGTAGACATTATTGCATTTGGAGAGGTAATTATGGAAGAGGAAAAACTAATCCTCCCTCACCCAAGAATGCACCAAAGGGCCTTTGTTTTAGCTCCTTTAAAGGAAATAGAGCCTAATTTTGTAATTACTAAATATCAAAAAAGCATCAGTCAATTGTACGATTTACTAGATGACACAGAAAAACAAGGTGTAAAAATAATTCATGGCTAATGATCAATGCGAAATTAAACTAATCGTTGGACTTGGCAATCCAGGTAGCCAATACGATCACACCAGACACAATATCGGTGTAGATTTTTTATATCTTTTAGCAGATAAATATAAAATCAATCTCGCCCCTGAAGCAAAATTCAGTGGTATCACAGGTCGTGGCTCTATCAATGGACAGGAAGTAAGATTAGTTTATCCTACTACTTTCATGAATGAGTCAGGTCGAAGTGTTGGTGCTATTTGCAACTTCTACAAAATCAAGCCTGAGCAAGTTTTAGTTTGTCATGATGATCTTGATTTAAATCCAGGTTACATGAAATTTAAATTTGGTGGTGGTCTAGCAGGTCACAATGGTCTAAAATCTATCACCGCAAACTTGAGCAATAGTCAAAACTATTATCGTTTACGTTTAGGCATTGGTAAACCACCTTCAAAAGAGGTTATCAATTGGGTTTTAGGCAGACCTTCACCTAACGATAAAAAACTTATAGATGATGCCTATGCAACTGCCTTAGTTGCCATCGACAAATTATTTAAAGAAGGCGTAGCAAAAGCTACTGCCCTAATTAACGGTTTTAAGCCACTTTAGGAGATATATAACCATGGGTTTTAAATGTGGTATTGTTGGTTTACCAAATGTTGGTAAATCTACACTATTTAACGCACTAACCAAAGCCGGCATTGCAGCTGAGAACTTCCCTTTCTGTACTATTGAACCTAATACAGGTATCGTTCCAGTACCAGATCCTCGTCTTGATGCCATTGCAAAAATTGTAAAGCCACAAAAGATTGTTCCAACTTCAATGGAATTTGTGGATATTGCAGGTTTAGTTAAAGGCGCCTCTAAAGGTGAAGGTTTAGGTAACCAATTCTTAATGAACATTCGTGAGACTGATGCTATCGCTCACGTAGTTCGTTGCTTTGATGACGAAAACGTTATTCACGTATCTGGCAAGGTAAACCCTGTTGAAGATATCGAAGTAATCAATACTGAGCTTGCTCTATCTGATTTAGATATCTGCGATAAAGCTTTAACTCGTCTTGAAAAGCGTGCAAGAACTGGTGGTGATAAAGAAGCTTTAGCTCAGGTTATCGCACTTGAAAAATGTAAACCTGCTCTTGAGCAAGGTAAGATGCTACGTGCTGTAGACTTTACCGATGCAGACAGAGCTGCGTTAAGAAATTTCAACTTCTTAACTATTAAGCCTGTGATGTACATTGCTAACGTTTCAGAAGATGGCTTTACTAACAATCCATATCTTGATGCAGTACAGAAGCTTGCAGCTTTGGAAAAATCTATTGTAGTTCCTGTATCTGCAGCTATTGAAGCTGATTTAGCTTCTATGGAAGATGCTGACAGAAAAGAGTTTATGGATAGCTTAGGTATTGAAGAGCCTGGTTTAAATCGTGTGATTAGAGCAGGTTACAAGCTATTAGGTCTACAAACTTTCTTTACAGCAGGTGTAAAAGAAGTTCGTGCTTGGACCGTTAAAGTTGGTGCTACAGCACCACAAGCTGCTGGTAAAATCCACTCTGACTTTGAAAGAGGCTTTATTCGCGCTCAGACTATCGCTTATGACGATTTTATCAAGTACCAAGGCGAAGCTGGTGCTAAAGAAGCAGGTAAGTTACGTTCTGAAGGTAAGGACTACATCGTACAAGATGGTGACTTATTTGAGTTCTTATTCAACGTTTAATTAAACGTTTACTAAAAAGGGGAGCTTATGCTCCCCTTTTTGTTTTCGATTCAAACCAAACTAATTAAAGGTGTTTGAATTAACAATAAAGATATCGCCTTTAATTTGCTCTAGCACTAATTCACTAGCTGAGGAATTGATTGAGCCTAGGAAGGTGCTACGTGGGGTGGTACCCATGCAAACCATACGAGCATTTAAAGCTTCGCACAATCTTGGGATCTCCTCATCAATTCTACCTTCTAGTACATGGATGTTATCCTTATCAATACCATGTTTATTTGCAAATTCTAATGCTAATTTGTGGTGTAAGCCTACAGGATTTAACACACCTGTGTTATTGATAATCTTAGATTGATCTAAGTTACCACCCATTAAGCCTGAACTTTGTGGGGTAACACAATTAGCTAAATGAACTTTACCATCAAAGGATTTAGCAAATTGAGATGCAGCTTCAAAGAGATAATCATCAAGTTTATCTAAGTGAGCTACTTCATTAAAATCAATAGCTAATAACACATTCTGACCTAAAGTAGCAGTTTGAGAAGCACTCTTTACTACTAATAGAGGAATAGTGCTATTACGCATGATAGAGCTATCAATAGAGCTTATAAAAATATCACGAATAGTATGGCGTTTATTAGCAGAAATTACAGCAATAGAATAACTACCATTACGGCACTCATCAGTAAAGGTGTCAGCTACATCTTTATCAAAGAGTACTTTAAAAGAAAACTTTTCAATACTTGAGTATAGTCGTTTTAAACTCTCGAATTTTGCGTTCTCTTTTGAGCGCAATTGTTCGATTTCACTATCCTTATAATTATTAACAATACGAATTGCTACAACTTCTATCTCTGGATTAACTCTTGCATATTGAGCTGCACGATCTAAGGCTGGTTGTGCATCATCAGGTTTTAACAACACAGCTAATCTAATAGGGGTTGCCATATTAACCTCCTTTTACAAAATAAACTTTACTAATAATATTATAGCTTGAATTTTAAACAAAAAATTCTACTGACATACGGTTTTTAGTAAATAAATTGCGTTGTGACATGTTTTTTTAACAAAAAAATATGCTTTTAAGGTTATTGCAATATTTGCAACGTACATCTTTTTATATTGCATTTAATAAAGTTAGTTTTATAATAAGCTTGATCTATTAAATTTAAAGGCAAATTATGACACAGCGTACCATTACATTTACAGAAGCAGTTTACGCCCTTGATGAAGAGCGAACCGTTAATCTAGGATCTCTTACCATTCAACCAAACGATCTTATCGTACTAATTGGTGGTAATGGCAGTGGCAAAACCTCTGTAGCTAAAGCACTAAATGACGAATTAGAACTAAATTCAGGTGTTGCTCCAACTAACTACCATTCTGTTTTAGTTTCTTTTGAAAAACAGATGGAGTTGTTTGAAGCTGACTATCAGATGAGAAATTCTGATTGCACAACTCCTGAGGAAGAAATCGGTATTACTCCAGCCTCCTACTTAAAAGATTGCGATGAGAGTTTACTTCCAGAGTTAATCAAAGGTTTAAAACTTGAAGCTTTAATGGAAAAACCAATTAGAACTTTATCTGGTGGTGAAGGTCGTAAAGTTTTAATTGCTAAAGCTTTAGCTTCAAAACCAAATCTAATTATTTTTGATACTCCATTCGATGCTTTAGATGTTGAGACTCGTGCTGAACTTTTAAAACTAATTGAAGATATTCATACTGTTTATCAGACACCTACTGTTTTAATTGTTAACCGCCCATCTGAGATCCCTAACTCACTAACCTCCATGGGTATTATTCAAAACTGCAGTATCGTAAAACTAGCATCTCGTCAAGAAATAGAAGCAGATGAGGATGCAAAGGCACTTTTAGGTTACGCTAAGGTTCCTGTTGTAACCTTGCCTACACCTCCAGTAAAGGTTCGCATCCCAGAAATTGAAGGGGATACCATCGTTTCATTAAAGAACGTAACTGTTGAATATCAACGTGTAGTTTTAGATCACCTAAACTTTGAGGTTAAAAAAGGTGAGCAGTGGCATATCATGGGACCTAATGGTGCTGGTAAATCTACCCTCTTGTCCATGATCACAGGTGACAATCCTTTAGTGTATGCTAATGACGTAACCGTATTTGGCTTTAAGAGAGGCTCTGGTGAGTCTATTTGGGATATTAAAAAGTACTACGGTGTAGTCTCAGGTGCCCTTCATCTTGATTATCGTGTCAATGGCTCTGCTATTAACGTAGTGTTGTCAGGTTTCTATGATTCTATTGGTCTATATAACAAACCATCAGATGAGGAGATCATGATTGCAAGACGTTGGCTATCTCTAGCAGGTCTAGCTTCAAAAGAGCACGATTCCTTTAAAGCCTTATCATTTGGTCAACAAAGATTATTACTTATTGTACGCGCTCTAGTTAAGAACCCACCACTATTGATCTTAGATGAGCCTCTACAAGGCTTAGATGGTTATGCTAGAGCTTTGGTAAAATCCTTTATTAGCTATGTAATGCAAAATGGTAAGACTAGTATTCTGTTTGTATCTCACCATCAAGAGGATTTACCTGAAGGCTTTACTAATAGACTAACCTTTGTACCAGATGGAGATAACTTCAAAGTAGTACAGGAAAAGTTAAACTAACTCTTAAAAATAAAGCTGCTTTTAGCAGCTTTATTTTTGACTGTACCTATAGCTAGATTAACGTCTAGTCAAATAGTCACCTTCACATACATATTGATAGGTTGTAAGCTCTTGTAAAGCCATAGGTCCACGAGCGTGAAGTTTCTGTGTAGAAATAGCAACTTCAGCACCTAAACCAAATTGACCACCGTCTGAAAAACGGGTGGAAGCATTTACATAGACACAAGCTGAGCCTGCTGCATGTGTAAAGATTTTAGCGTTTTTAACGCTGTCAGTTAAAATAGCATCAGAGTGAGAGGCATGGTGCAATCTTAACTGCTCTACTGCTTCATAGACATCAGAAATTACTTTAACGTTCATAGCTAAAGATAAAAACTCTCTGTCTAGATCTTCACTCTTACCCTCTTGTAAATAAGGGTAGTCTTTAAAGTAGTCATAAGCCACACCATGAGCAAAGACAGTAACTTGCTTCTCCTTTAATTTAGGAGTGAGTAACTCAATAAACTTTTGAGCAATTTTTTCGTGCAACAACAAAGTATCTAAAGAGTTACAAGCTGATGGTTTTTGAGTCTTGGCATTTATGATGATATCCACACAACGATTTAAATCAGCACTCTCATCTACAAAGATATGAGAAATACCAAAACCACCAATTATTACAGGGATTGAGGATTCTTTTTGACACATTCTTTGTAGAGCTTCACCACCACGTGGAATTAACACATCGATATACTCGTTTAAGGCAAGCATTTTAGCTACATACTCTCTACTAGTATCATCTAAGAAGGTTACCATGTGCTCATCTAGGCCTAAGTTCTTTAAAGCAGAGCAAATTAGCTTATGCAATACTCTATTGGTATTGATAGCTTCTTTACCACCACGTAAAAAACAAGCATTGCCAGATTTTAAGCATAAAGCTGCAATATCTACAGTCACGTTAGGACGAGCTTCGTAAATTACGCCTACCACGCCAAATGGAACTGCTCTCTTGTATAAAGTAAGACCATTTTCTAAAGTTCTGCCGTCATATAACCTATCGGTAGGATCGTCAAGTAAAGCAACCTTTTTAACGCCTTCTACCATTTCTGTAAAACGACTATCGTTTAAGGTTAAGCGATCTACTAAAGCTTGATTTAACTTATTATCACAAGCTTGTTGTACATCTAGTTTATTAGCAGAAAAGATCTCATCTTTATGCTCTTGCAACACCTTTGCAATGTTATTTAAAGCTTCATTCTTTTTAGAAGTTTCTAAAACTGCTAAATCATAAGAAGCGCGTCTACATGCTTTTGCTAATTCAACTATATCTGTCATTTACTTATCCACTAAAACTAAATCGTCACGATGAACAGCTACATCACCATGGGTAAAACCTAAAATGCTTTCAATATCCTTTGAATCATGCTTGATAATTAAGCTTAGTTCTTCAGAAGAATAGCGGGTTAAGCCTCTTGCAATTACCTTTCCATCAAGATCTTTTAACTGCACTGTAGCACCACGTAAGAACTCTTTTTCAACCCTTACAATACCCTTTGGCAGTAAGGAAGATCCCCTGCTTACAATAGCTTTGACAGCACCTTCATCTAAAACTAAGGAGCCTGCAGCTCTTGTTGCTGAACTTATCCAAGACTTACGTGCAAGAATTGGAGTTTTAGAAGGTTCAAAAGTGGTACCTACTCCTTTTCCTTGAACTAAATCTAAAATAGCTAATGGATTTTCACCTGAAGCGATAATCATTTTGACACCAGCCTCTGTTGCAGTTTTAGCTGCTTTAATCTTAGTTGCCATACCACCAGTACCTAGACTAGTACCAGAGCCACCTGCAATTTCAATAATATGCTCATCAATTTTTTCAACAGTTGTGATTAACTTTGCATTAGGATCTTTTCTAGGATCTGAGCTATACAAACCTTTTTGATCGGTCAATAGGATGACTAAATCTGCTTCAACTAAAACACCTGATAAAGCAGCTAAATTGTCATTATCACCAACTTTAATTTCAGATACACATACAGCATCATTCTCATTGATGATAGGGATGATTCCCATTTCTAATAAAGCAAATAAGGTATCACGAGCATTTAAGTAGCGGTCGCGATTATCAAGATCAGCTCTAGTAATTAGAATTTGACCTACTTTTAAATCATAAATTGAAAACAAAGATTCCCACTGCTCAATGAGTTTAACTTGACCAATAGAAGCTAACATCTGCTTGAAGCGTACTTCTTTTGGTAATTGAACATGATTTAAAAATTCACGACCTGCGGCAATAGCACCTGAGGATACTAAGATAACCTCAGCCCCTTGCTCTTTTAATTTATGTACAGTTCTTACAATTTCAAGCATATGGGCTCTATCTAAATTTTTAGAGCCATTAGTTAAAGTGCTAGAGCCTAATTTGATAACAATTCTTTTATTCTTTAAAGAAGACATCTGTCTAAATTCCTAACTTCTCTTCTAAGAAGGAAACGATTTTAAATACTGCATCTTTAGCAAAAGATGCATAGCCTACATTGTCATGAGTGTACACAGTAAGATCTCTAAAATTATGTTTCATCAAATCAAGATCTGCATTAGAAACATAAGAGTCCTTAATCGCACACAGCAAGGTGGGGACTGTACATTGATTAGAGTTAGACAAAATGCCTTGCTCTTTTAAGGAGAAAATTTTAAATCGTGGGGTTAGAATATCCCAATTGCTTGCATCTAAGTTTAGTCGATTACAAAATGAAGATCTTAGACACAAAGGCATGGAATCTAAGTATTCTTTGTCAGAAAAAATTGAATGCACGTAAGGTCTGTTTAAAATAATTGCTCTAACCTTATTAGGTTGCAAGATACAGGCTCTAAGACAAGAGGCTGCACCTATATCACCGCCCATAAGAGCGATTCTTTTGGCATCAACATAAGGCAAACTTGCTAGATGATCAATAGCTTTCTCCACAAAGGCTGAATAATGATCATTTAAGTTTAATTTTTCACAAGCACCGATGCCTGGCATCTCAATTACGAACATTGCAATGTTCTTTGGCTTAAAGAAATCGTTATAGATGCGGTAATAATTAGCAATACTATTACCATAGGAGCACACACAAATTACACAAGGTAATTGTTTTTCATTCGTAGGTAAATGAAGATAACCTGTAACCTTTTTATTATCTACTAAGAAGGTTTCTTCTCGAAGCTCTAAGGAATTTGGATCAACCTTATACATTTCCTTATAGTAACGACGACATAACACATCAGCATTACTTGCCTGAGAATCACCTTTTAAATTTGGGTATGCTGCAATAGCAAAATATCGTGAGGCCATACGATATTGATGACTTGCTTGTACAAAATCCCCCTTTTCTATTGCATCATGAGCAATTTGAACTCTTCTTTGGGCAATAGTGCAAAACTCGTAAATCCAATTACCAGCACCATACTCTTTTACAGTATCTAAACACTCTTGCCTTGAACGAGGATTTTTAGATACACAGATATTAGATAAAGCTAAATCAATATCTAAAGGATTGCCACCGCCTAGAGTCCAAAGGAAACGGTGAATAGGACGATAAAAATCTTTTTCAAAACCATAAGCAAGATCAACTCTAGATAGTTTTGGCAGAGGGCACCCACTATTAGATATGACAGAGGTTTCTAAAAAATCAAACCTAGGTTTAAACAATTCTTCACTAAGATTTTCGTAAGTCATCTATCCGTCCTTAAACAAGTACTTAATTGTACCTAATATTTATAGATTGTGCATAGAATTGCAAAATGCTCTAAGAAATAGCAGATGAGTTTTCCACAGGTTAAAAATAGGAGTTTTCCACAGTTTCCACACTATTCCACAGAGTTTTCCACAGCTATTGTGAAAAAAGTGTAAAAATCATTGTGGGTTTAATACAATTTTTGAAAATGAAATGCTAAATTTAAGTTAAAGAAACGTTAATACATCAAAACTCACTAAATTTTAAAAAAGTCAACAAAATTTCTTACTTTATGATCTAAAAGATATTTTTTAATAAAATTTTCATTTGTTACTATGTTTCGACAAAATTTAAGTAAAATTCTTGTCAATAGATATAATTTATAGGTTGATTTAAGAGCTAAATTGTAAATTCACCATGGTGAAAAATTTGGGGCATAAAATAACCAATTTAGACTAAATTCCACTATTTTCACAAAAGTTTTCCACAGCTGTGGAAAACTTTTTCCACAGTCTTACTTTTACAGTTTAAAAACTAATTTAAAACTCTATCTATTTGTTTTTATTATAATTTACTTATATTATTCACTTTCTTTGGATACGTTTTTTGAACTATATCTCATCGCAAAAAATTTAATATTTTTATTTTCCACCAAGTTTTCCACAGGTTGTTTAAAACTAAAAAATATCCATTCAAATTTTCAAAAATGAAAGTTTAGTTATTTAAAGAAATTTTTATACCGTTTATAAGATACTAACATACTGATTTCTTGATATATTTTATTAAATTTTTAACGCTATTAAGTTTGTTTTCTCCAAAACTTCATTTTACTTAAAGCCGATTTTCTTCAAGAATTACTTTTTTCCACACCTTATTTTCTAAGCTCTGGTGCAAAATTACTTTATCTATTTGATTTTACAATAAGTTTTGATAGTCAAGCACTTTTTAAAATTTGTTTTCCACAGAGGCAAAAGGTCCAATTTATCCTAATTATCCACAGTTTTCAACACAATCCACAGAGTTTTCCACAGCTGTTGATATTTTTTCCACAGGGTATATTTTTTTATCCAAAATTTATTTTCTGAAAGTCCTTTTTTGTTCCTATCTAAATTTTTTCAAATGAAAATTTTGGCTAATTTTGTACATTTTTGTACTTTACTTTTTTTTATCCTGCCTTCTTTAAATTTGGTATGATGTGCAAAAAAATTAAAGGATCTGCTCGTGAATACCAAACCTAAATCAAGACTCTTGCGCTCTGGCGCTGTAACAGCGTTTGCTACCTTTTTATCAAGAATTCTAGGCATGCTAAGAGATATTGCCATAGCTTCTATCTTAGGTGCTTCTTTATCTGCTGACGTTTACTTTTTTGCAAACAGAATTCCTAACTTTTTCCGTCGTCTATTTGCTGAAGGTGCTTTTTCACAAGCCTTTGTGCCTGTAATGAGTAAAACAAAAGAGTTAAACGATAAAAAGAAACTAGACGATCTTTTAAATAAAACTACAGGTACCTTAGCTACCATTGTGTTAGGGGTTACTTTAGTTGGTATGTTAGGATCCCCTATTTTTACAGCAATCTTTGGTTGGGGTTGGTTTCAGTCCTATTTAAACGGGGACAGTGATAGCATTAAGTTTGTGGAAGCTAGTTATCTTTTAAAAATTACTTTTCCATACCTTTTCTTTATAACCTTAACTGCCATTACTAGTGCTATCTTAAACGTACATGGTAAGTTTTTAATTCCAGCAATTACCCCTTGTGTCTTAAACATTACCTTAATTACCACTGCTTATCTTGTAGCTCCTTACTTTAAAGATGCTAACGAGGTTTTAGCTTACGGTATGGTGGTAGGAGGTGTATTGCAACTATTATTGCAAATACCATTTATTATCAAATTAAAGATCTTTATCATTCCAAAATTTGATTGGCACCATGAAGGGGTAACTAAGATTAGAAAGCTAATGCTTCCTGCTATTGTAGGTATCAGTGCAAGTCAAATTAACTTAATTGTAAACACAGCTTTAGCTTCTTTCTTAGCAACAGGAGCCATTTCTTATCTATATTATTCTGACCGTTTACTAGAGTTTCCTATAGGTATTTTTGCAGTTGCTATTTCTACTGTGATTTTACCTGCCTTATCTAAAATTGATATTGAGGTAAATAAAGACAAATATGTAAAAACTTTAGAATGGGGTATTAAGTTAGTACTACTTTTAGGTATCCCATCCATGTGTGGCATTATTGCCTTAAAAGAGCCTATCATCAGAACTATCTTTATGCGTGGTGCTTTTACAAGCGAGCATGTACTTTTATCCTCAGCATCCCTTTTAGCTTCAATTTCAGGCCTTTGCGCCATCATGCTAGTAAGAGTTTTAGTGCAAGGTTTTGCCGCTATTGAAGATACTAAAACTCCTGTAAGATGCTCTTTAATAGCAATTTTTTCAAATATAGTGTTTAACTTAATTCTTGTTTGGCCTTTAGATTATGTAGGTTTAGCTTTATCAACAGCTCTAGCTGCCTTTGTAAATCTGTCACTACTATTCTACTTTTTACACAAAAAGAGCATTTATACCTTATCTTTAAGTACTATTCTTTTCATTGTCAAAGCACTTTTAGCAGGTGCGCTGATGGGGGTAGTGTTAAAGTATTTAGCCCCTGAATTTGACGCTTGGGTTAAGATGACTACTTTTGAAGCTGCTTGCTATTTAGCTTTGTTTGTAAGCATTGGCTCTGTAATTTATGCTGCTACTTGCTTGCTCTTAGGTATCAAGCCATCAAGTATCAAAATGTAGACAACCATTTGATTATTTTAAAAATTTTGCACCTTCGTGCACAAATATAGTAATAACTCCATGAATTTGTACTACTTTTAACTTATAGTTAGAAAAAAGAAGGCAAACTTGGAGGTAAGCTATGAAGCAATACAATAATATTCTCGTTGTTGCTGAGCCTAAAAAAGATGTGCAACTAGCTTTAAAAAGAGCCCTTGAGATAACTCGTTATAATCCTAGGGCTACTATTACCTATTTTAGAGTTGCTTATGATTATAGCTATGACTTAATTATTTTAAATAAAGTCAAAGAAAAGCTAGTAGTAAGTGATGTCGAGAAAACTTACCTTGAGCACATGGAAAAGGTGATTAGTGAGTACCGCACCGAAGAGAATTTAGATACTCCTATCATTCCTAAAGTAGTAGAAAGCAAGGATGTAGGTGAGGCGGTTATTGAGGAAGTAAACTCAGGTAACTATGATTTAATTATCAAAGCTGCTAACAACCACAGTGTGCTAGATTCTATTATCTTTACTCCTATTGATTGGTACATTCTAAGAAACTCAAAAGTACCTGTAATCATTGCTAAAGAAAATGGCTACGCTGAAGGTAGCAACATCGTGGTATGCGTTGATTTTGCAACCAAAAATCATAGTCAATCTAACCTTGCTATGCTTAGAGAGGCTCAAATCCTTGCTAAGTTAATTCATGGTACTATTCATTTAGTAAACTCAGCTCCTGTTTACTTACCAAGTATCATGATTGAAATTCCTCACTATTCACCAGCTCTTTACGAGCAAAATATCGTTGATGAGCACAAGAATAGACTTAGAGATTTTGCCTTAAAGCACCATATTCCACTAGAGCAATGTCATACCAAAGAAGGTATGCCTGATGATGTAATACCAAAAGTATGCTCTCAATTAAAACCTTGCGCAGTCTTTATAGGATCTGCAGGTCGCAGTGGCATTATGGCAACCTTAATTGGCAATACTTGTGAAGAAATTGTCGATGAAATTGATGCTGATCTATTTGTACTAAGTAGCAAGGCTATCAACTAACCTTACTTAAGGCTTACATATATAGTTGTGCAAATTAAGCTTAAAAGGCAAATTTGCACAACTTTTGGGAAATTTCTTTTAATTTTTTAAATAGCGTTTAAAATTAGCACATTGATTTTATATAAGAGCGCTATTTAATGTCTGCATCCATCATCAATGCCTATACGGTTATTCTAATTTTTGCAATTGGCTATTTAGCTAAAAGATTTCGTTTTGTAGAAATTGACACCGCAAGAAAACTCTCTTACATCGTTATGTATGTAACCTTACCTTGCGCTATTTTGTCAGGCAGCGCAGGCTCAATTGATCTTGAATTAAACCTGTTTTTAATTTTACCTTTAGCGTTTTTAATAAGTTTTGGTTTTCCTTTTTTAGGCTACCTTATCTTCCATAAAGAACCTAATAAATGCGTGTATGCCATGCTAAATTTAGGTGGCTTTAATATTGGAAACTTTGTGCTGCCTTTTATGCAGAGTGTTTTGACGACCAAAAGCTTTATCGCGCTCTGCTTATTTGATGTTATCAATGCGTTTTTCTGTTTTGGTGGTGTTTACTGCATGGCTTTGTGGTTTAACCGTAAAGGCTTTAAAACCAAAGATACTATCAATATAAAAAAGATCTTAATTGAGTTATCTAAATCTATTACCTCTTATTGTTGCATAATCTCCATTACTTTAAGTGCTTTTTCCATCAGCATTGATGAGACGATTTTGCATCCATTAAAAGTAATTGGTGGTGCTAATACTTTTCTTTGTATGTTCATTGTTGGTGTAGCTTTAAACTTTGAGATAAGTTTATCTAAGGTAAGTGCTATTTTACAGATGCTCTTTTTACGCTATGGATTTGCTACAGTTTGTGCGGTTTTATTGTGGTTTACTCTACCTTTTGACAGTAGCGTAAAATTAGTTTTAGTGGTGATTGTCTTTGCACCAATTACCTCTTTTGCACCTATCACCGCCATCAGAAGCTTACCTCAATTTGCAGAGGACAGTGCAAACTTAAACATGATCTCAGTGATGACCTCTGTAGTGATTATCACCTTAATAAATACATTGTCATCTTGTTTTATGTAGGAAAAGGAAGCTTTAGCAGATATAGCTTATTTATAAGCCATCACATAGTAGCATTTGTAGGTTAATCTAAGACCTTTTGTGGTGCGGAAGTTTTTCTCATAGTTATCAATAAACTGTTGCATTCTGCCCTTTGACCACACTTGTCCTGAAAGGCCTGTAACGCCAGCCTTTTTTAAGGTTTTAAGTAGGCTTTTTACATCCTCAAAATACAAGACAAAGGTTCTTGATTTTAAGGTGTAACAAGTAAAGACTTGTTTTAAAATTTCTCTTAATTTAACAGATGATAGATAATCTAAAGAAATACCACTACACTTTTTGATTTCCTCAAAATTACCTTCTGTGAAAATAGAAAAAGCAAGAACTCCATCAACTGTTAACAGATTCTTTAAAGCTTCAAGACTTTGCTTTAAATTGTCAAACCACTGAAAACATGCATTAGAGATGATTAAATCAAATTGCTCTTTTTCAGTTATAGGTAGGTGCTCTGCATCGCAGTTTAAATACTCTAAATTTGGATACGCTTTAAGTCTTTCTTTGCAACAAGCTAACATCTCATCACAGATGTCATTTACCACAAATTTTGAGTAGCACAAACTGTTACAGATATTCTCTGACAATAATCCAGTGCCTGCTCCTATCTCTAGGATATTAGTAAAATAAAGATCTTCTAAACTATAGATCAACTCTTGCCCCATAATAGCTTGTACGTTAGCGCTATTTTCATAGCTAGCACAGGCTTTTGAGAAGCGTTGTTTTATTGAATCTTTACTAATATTCATGAGCGACTAAGGCTTTAAAAGTCTCTAAACTATAGTGAGCAATCTCAGTTTGCTTAACTAAAACGTGGGTATTAGACCAAGACAATAACTGTCTTTTAGGAGCGATTATTTTATCCTTATTTCCAACTATTGCCAAATCATATTCAAAATTATTTTGCTTTCTCTGTTTAGCAATGGCTTGCAAACTTATAAGCTCACTCTTAAAACTCTCAAGCGCTCTTTGTGGCTTATTTTGAAGATACTCTTCATAAAGAGAAGTATCAGAGCACATGCGTCTTACAAATTTTAGGTAAGTTTGCTCCGTTAAAGAATCGATTGTTGCCTGCCATAAACTTGGTGGAATTCCTAAAGTATCATCTATACCTTGGACAGTGCCATTTAGAGCAATCTTTTTAACTAGTTTAGCTGTGTTTGATAGCACTATTGGGGCTATCATCACGCCCATAGACCAGGCAATTAAGGTAATTGACTCATACTCTTGATAGAGACTTTCATCAAAGGACAAATCCTGATAATCAAAAACAATGGCAATGTCGTCTTTAGTTACTGTATTTAAACTTTTAAAAGGATTTTGATCTTGTCCATAACCTAAAAAGATTAAGACTAAGTTTTTGCTGTGTTGTTGCTGTAAAAAAATCTGTTGCATAACTTATTTTCTAATCAAGCTTTAGGGCTTTAATAGCACTACTAATTTCTTCTACTTGTAAGTCTGATAAACTTGCGGTTATTGATAATCTTAATCTTGCACGACCTTTAGGCACTGTAGGATGTCTTATCGGCATCGCATAAATTTTTCTTTGTTTAAAAAATTCATAAGCTAAAAGTGCTTTTTCATTAGTAAAGGTAAGTAGTGGAATTATTTGCGAGCAGGACATATTCAAAAGTCCAGCCTCTGTGATCTCTTGGTGTAAATATTCACAAATCTTATTTAACCTTTGACGTCTGTCCTGACACTTTTGCACATAATCTAACATAAAAGCATTATGCTCAAAGCTTAGTGGAGATAAAGCTGTAGAAAAGATGAGCTCTCTTGTAACATTGATAAAATATTCTCTTGCTACCTCATTACAAATAAGAGCAGCACCTTGAGAGCCTAAAGCTTTACCAAAGGTTGTAAGGATAAAATCCACATCTTTTACATAACCTAAACTTGCACACAATCCTGCGCCATTATCGTTATAAAGCCCAAAGGAGTGAGCCTCATCTACATACAAATAGACTTTGTCAAAACGCTTTTTGATGGCAACTATCTTTTCTAAATCACACTTGTCGCCATCCATACTAAATATAGCTTCTGTGACCACAATAATTTGATCATACTCTTCATAATATTGAGTGATAAGCTTTTCTAAATGCTCATAATCATTATGAGCAAATCTCAAGGCTTTACCTTGAGCATTTTGCATGCCGTTGATAATGGAAGCATGAGCTAATTTGTCAGCTAAAATTAAGGTATCTTTTGTAGCTAAAGCGGCAATAACGCCAGAATTTGCTGCAAAGCCACTATTAAAAAACAAAGCTTTTTTAGAAAATAACTGTTCTATTTTGCTTTGCGCTTTTGCATAACTTTCCTGAGCACCTGTAAGTAAAGGAGATCCTGAGGAGCTTAAACGTATAGTTTTAGGGGAAACTGTGGATAAAAACTCTTCTGTAAGCTTTGTATCGCTTGCTAGGCCTAAATAATCATTTGAAGATAAATTAAGATACTTCTCCCTATCAATATAGATGTAATTACCAATCTGCTTTTTACTTACAATAGATCTTAGCTGACCGATACTTTTACGGTCATCTAAAAGAGTTTGCATTTTCTGATATAAATTCATAATAGTATCTTTAATGGCAAATAAATGCTGATTTTAACAGAATACCAGGCTTTAGAAAAAGCGTTCTTTACAAAGGCTGTGAATTAAAAATTAGAAAGCACACAAAAAAGTGCACAAAAAAATAGCGATAAGTATAAAAATTTGCACTAATAGAATGTATAATAATCAAATTTCTTTATCAAAAGATTATAATAAAGTCAAACATATTTAAAAAAGGTTAAAAAGTGATCACAGCTATTTCAAATCTAGAGCCTAAGTCTTTGTGGAACATTTTCGAGGAGATTACTAATATTCCTCGCCCATCCGATCATGAAGAAAAAATTGCAGACTTTATTATCAATTTTGCTAAAACCCACAATTTAAAGTGGGAGCAAGATGCTATTGGCAATGTCATTGTAGATATTGAAGCAACCGAAGATAAAAAGCATAGTCCTTGCGTGATTTTGCAAGGTCACATGGATATGGTAGCTGTTGTTGAAAATGGCTATGAACATGATTTTTTAAACGCACCAATTGAAGCTTATGTTGATAACGGCAAAATTAGAGCAAAGCATACTACCTTAGGTGCTGATAACGGTATTGCCATTGCTATGATGCTCTCTTTAGTAAAAGAGCAAAACTTATCCCATGGTCCTTTAAGATTTATCTTCACAGTCTGTGAAGAAACCTCTATGAAGGGAGCTTTAAACCTTGATAAAAAATATTTACAAGGTGATTATCTAATCAATCTAGATTCAGAGGATAACGGTTATTTATTTGTAGCTTGCGCAGGCTCTGCTGATATCAACCTCAAATTCAATTATGAAGCAGTTAAAACAGAAAACACTAAAGCTATAACCTTTAATTTAACTGGTTTTAAAGGTGGTCACTCTGGTGCTGATATCCACTTAGGTAGAGCTAACGCTATTAAGCTACTTGCTGCAATTTTGAATAATCTAAGTGACAACTTTGATTTCTTTATTCAAGACATACAAGGTGGTACTGTAAGAAACTCAATTCCAGCTAAAGCAAGTGTTACTGTTGCTGTAGATGTAAATCAATTTGATGAGTTTAAAAATGCTTTTAAACAGCAATTTGACAAGCAACGCAAGATTTATGAAGATACAGATCCTGCTTTAGACTACACTACTGCTTCTGCAACTGTTACAGAGGCTTTAGCTACAAGTCAAACTCTAGATTTAATTCATCTATTACAAGCTTTACCTGATGGTGTAGCTAAGATTTCTCCAATTTACGAAGGTAACATTATTCAAACCTCAATTAACACAGGTGTAGTAACTACCGAGAAAAACTGTGTAAATATCTGTTTATTACCTCGTTCTTTATCCAACCTTGAGTTAGAAGAAATGATTAACAAAGTAGTAGCTTTATGTGATCTTGTAGAAGAAGATCTTGAAGTTGAAGTTTCAAATCAACATCAAGCATGGTGTTCACCAAAAGAAAACAAACTTATAGATGTATTAACAAAAACCTATAAACAAGAAACTTCTCAAGAGTTAAAAATTACTGCTTTACATGCAGGGGTTGAATGCGCTCAATTTGCAGCTTTAAACCCACAATTACAGTTAGTATCCATTGGTCCTACTATTGAGCATCCACATTCTATTGAGGAATCATTAGATATCAAAGGCACCAAAGAAATTTATTCAACCTTAGTTCGCGCTTTAGCGATGCTTTAATTACAGGAAGGTAAATTATGCGTCAGAACACTAGTTCTCCACGAGCTTCACTTCCATTTCAATGCTTTCATACTTGTACTGCACCTAATTTAGCATCCAAGGTTGCAGTATTATTTGTAAGAGGCGCAAATCATAATAGATTGAAGATCTCCATTGCTACCTTTAGTGAAAATGAAGATCACACTACTCCAATGCATTACACTGGCTCTTGCTCTGGCATTCACCGCTTTGAAGCACCATTGACTGCAGATAAAAGCCAAAACTTACTCACCTATTACTTTAAAATTGCCTTAAAAGACGAGAATGACAATATCGTTGATGTGGTATGGTACAGCTCTTTAGGTATGTCTAGAGAAACCCCACTAAGACAGCATTGCTATGCTATTGAATTGTTCAATCCTCATCCTCAATGGGCAATTGATTCTATTTTCTATCAGATTTATCCAGATAAGTTTGCCTCCTCCCGTGGCTACTTCACTGTAGATGGTAATAAAGTAGCAACTGATGGTCCTATCAAGAACAAGGAATTTGAGTTTGCTAACATTGACGATACCCACTGCGGGGGTGATCTTGATGGTGTAGCAACTATGCTACCTTACATCAGAAGCTTAGGTTGTGACTCTATCTATTTAAGTCCTATTTTCAAAGCATCTACTGTGCATAAGTTCGATACTGAAGACTATGATATGGTAGATCCTCACTTTGGTGGTAATGGTGCCTTAAAGAGACTTAGAACTGTAGCTCTAGGCTATGAGATGAAGATCATTTTACATGGTACTTTTAACCATACAGGTGACTCTCATCCTTGGTTTGACCGTCAAGAACGTACTGGTAAAGGTGCTTTAAGACATAAAGACTCCCCTTATCGTGAGATGTATACCTTTACCTCAGAAGGTGAACCTTATATCTCAGATGGTAAGGCAAATTATCCAAAACTTGACTATTCAAGCTATTTGACTCGTCATGCAATTTTTGAAGGCGAAAACAGTATCATCAAAAAGTGGCTTCGTGCACCATACGGCATTGATGGCTGGGTAATTGATGATGCCTCACAAGTAGGTGATGATGGTAAAGCTAAAAACAATCTAGAAAGATTGTCAGCTATGTGTCAATCTGCAAGAAACAGCCACTTAGATTGTTTAATGCTAGGTCAATTTGGATCCGATCCACGATATGCAATCTGCTCTGAAGGTAACGTAGATGGCACTATCAACTACACAGGTTTTATAAGCCCAATTAGAGCTTTCTTTGGTGGTGTAAACTTGCATGGAGATCCAACTCCTTACACAGGTGACGATTTAAGACGTGCTTGTGAGGAATTCTCAGTTGGTGTCTCCCAACAAGTTAAATTGTGCCTTGTAAATCAATTAGACAATTGTAAGATTTCTCGTTTCTACGACATTATTGGCGCTGATAAATATCTATACTTAGCAGCCCTTGCTTGTCTATTTACTTGGCGTGGTATTCCTTGTGTATACCAAGGTGATGAACTTGGTGATGTAATTGATAAATACCAAGTAGGTCCTCGTGGCTTAATTCCATTTACCGCCATGAAAGACAGACATGTAAGCGTAAACTCTAATGATGTACAAAATGTCATCACCGAGCTTAGCCAAATTCGTCGCAACAATCCATCCTTCTCAAAAGGATCAATGCTCTTTGTTTGCGCTGGTGGCTCTTATTTTGGCTTTATCAGATTATACGAAAATCGCTTCAGCATTGTTTTTGTTAATGCTTCAAAGCAACAGGTAAAAGTAGAGCAAGGCTCAATGCTCTTCCCTCTTTTAGCTGCTATCTATATGCCTGATGATTGTGGTAACGACGATACTCAGGATTCTGGTGAGGACTTGTTAATTCCTCTATCAGGAAGAAACGTGCGTCGTGTAGATCATGGTGAAGGTCTTGAAGGTTTATACGCAATGCTTGCTCGTGAAACCATCAAAGTTCACTGCTATGGTGCTACAAGAAGCTCTAAAG
Source organism: uncultured Succinivibrio sp. (assembly GCA_902785325.1). Lineage (GTDB taxonomy): Bacteria > Pseudomonadota > Gammaproteobacteria > Enterobacterales > Succinivibrionaceae > Succinivibrio. The sequence continues at coordinate 34,701 of CACZXZ010000003.1, forward strand.
AATTTGAAGAAAAATTCTTAAAAGAGCTATCAAATGGTAAAACCATTACCATTCCGCCACGTAGTACTGTTATCGTAAGCAATCAAAAGAAAAAAGCTTAAATTCTTAATACCTAGCCAAATGGCTAGGTATTTGTTATCAATTCCTTTAAAAGCAAACCTTCCTTTTCTACCATAATTTGCTATATTGAACACTTACAAGGAAACCGATAAGTAGTAAACTAGTGGACAATAAAAAAGCTACAGTTAATAAAGCTTACAATAAATATAAAGATTTCATTTGGTGGATTGAATGTACCTCAATAAACGACGTGACAATTTATTAAGATATGCTTTAACCATATTAGGAGTATTTAGCGTAATTGTTGCTTTATACCTTTCCTACGGTCTTTATTTTAACGAATGGCACTATACTTTCAGACTCTCCTCTTTTAAAGTATATTTACTTATTCTCTGTGGACTTAGCGTTTTCTTAAATATGTTCACAGGCTTTAATATGTCCTTTTTATCAAGAGGCTACTTTAAAGAAGGCTTAGTCGTTTGCCAAAATACCCTGATAATGCTCTGTGGACTTATCCTTATTCTATTCTGGATGCACAGCCTATTTGACTCTCGTCGTCTAGTTGTTTTCTTGTTCTGTGCTTTCTATGCTATTTTTGATTTAGGCTTACGCCTGTGCTTTAGATACTTCTTATTGCATATCTACTTTAAAAGTAAATTCTCTAACAATTTACTTTTAATCACCGACTTAAATCAAAGTGAAAAAGTCATCGAAAAACTTACTCAAAGCAATGAGTGGTCCCGTAAGATCTGTGGCGTGGTCTTATTTGACGACAACGACACTAAAAATGTGGGTGAGCATGAGGTAGTATGCACTTTAGATAAGCTATTAGCTTATGTAAGTAGCCATAGTGTAGATGAGATCTTTATCTGCACTAACAATATGGATTTTGATAGCACCTTTAAAGAAACTTTAGCTAAGATTGAAGAAACAGGAATTAAACTTTCCTTTAAAATCAAAGACGATTTCTTTGATTTTATTCCTCACTCTTTCTCAAAGATTGACAAAATTGGTGACTACTATTGTGTCTCTATTAGTAGAAATTACTTCTCCTACAGAAACATCATTGTAAAGCATGTAATGGACTTTGTTGGTGGTTTAGTAGGTTGTATGATTTTTGCTGTCGCTTTTTGTATCCTAGGACCTATCATCAAGTTAGATTCAAAAGGACCTATTCTGTTTAAACAACAGCGTGTAGGTCGTAATGGTAGGATCTTTACCTGCTATAAATTCAGATCTATGCGTCAAGATGCTGAGGAGCTTAAAGCTGCCTTAATGAAAAAGAATGAAATGCATGGTTTGATGTTCAAAATGGAAGATGATCCTCGCATCACCAAAATAGGCAAATTCATTAGAAAAACTAGCCTTGATGAATTACCTCAATTTATCAATGTATTAAAAGGTGATATGAGTTTAGTGGGTACCCGCCCACCTACTGTAGATGAGTATCAACAGTATGAACCAAAACAAAAGGCTAGAATTTCAATGACACCTGGACTTACTGGCTTGTGGCAAGTAAGTGGTAGAAGCAATATTAAAAACTTTGATGATGTAATTAGATTAGATATGCTTTATATCGACAATTGGTCTATTCTTTTAGATATCAAAATCATTTTACTTACTATCAAGGTAGTGCTATTTGGCAGTGGTGCTAAGTAGCTTTAAAAGCATAACAAAAGGTCGTGCAATGCACGACCTTTTTGTTTACCAATGATGATGAGGTCTTCTAGGCCCTCCATGTCCAAAATGTCTTGGTGGAGGTGGTGGTGGAGCATCAAAATGAGGTGGGCGATGCTCAGCGTAATGATGAGGTCTTGGAGGCTCTGGTGGATTGAAATGGTGACCGCCTCTTGGAGCAGGTGGTGCTCTGTGACCATCTGTAGATTGTCTCATAGAAAATGAGGTGCCATGATCTTCAAAGAAGAAACCAAAGCTCTCTGCCTTACAAACAGAACTTAAAGATACTAGTGAACATACAAAAGCAACAGAAATAACTCTTAGAGTATTCTTAGCTTGTACATATACATACATTGTGTATGTATATTACCACAAGTGCCACCAAGGTTTGAGGTTCTTGACAGCTCCAATAGCATCTAAGCGGTCGCAGATTTTACCACTAATAGAAGTGTTATCATCAGGCTCCCCCCATTGAGTCTTTAATAAGACTTTAGCAGCTCCTGTCACGTGGCCTACAGCGTAGATATGGAATCTATGTTCTTTAATAGCTTTTAAGACACTAGGTCTTAACACTAATTGATTTACACAACTTGCAGGAATGATGACACCTTGAGTACCTGTAAGACCATGTAAGCGACAGATCTTAAAAAAGCCTTCAATCTTTTCGTTAACACCACCTACAGGTTGTACATCACCGAATTGATCTACAGCACCTGTAACTGCTAAATCCTGCCTTATAGGTAAGTCTGCTAAACTTGAAATTACGGCGCATAAACCTGTTAGAGAGGCAGAATCACCATCAATTTCAGAATATGATTGCTCAAATACTAAACTTGCACTTACAGGTAAGGGTTGCTCAGAGCCAAACTCATCTGATAAAAAGCCATTGATAATCATCATAGCTTTAGCATGGATTTGACCTGCAAGCTCTGCTTTTCTTTCAATATCAACAACATCACCATCACCGCCAGCTCTTAATGTTGCTGTAATTCTTACAGGCTCTCCATACTCATAGGAAGTACCTGTGGTTTCAATCACACTAAGACCGTTGATTTGACCTACCACCTCACCTTGAGTTAGTAAAAGGATTTGATTGTCGCGGTGATTGCGAAGTTCAGATTCAGCAAGATAGTTAACTCTAAAATCCTGAGCACCTAAAGCTTTTAAGACATCATACTCTTTTACAATTTCACCTTTTGAAAAATCACAAGCTTCTAAGACTAACTGCCTTAATCTAATCTCAGGAAGACCAAGCCAACGTCTATCACCACTTTGACGACAACACCAAGAGCATAAAAGTCTTACTGCTGCTTTATCAAAAGGTTTTAAGTCAAAACGCTTAGCATAATAAGCTACAAGAGAGGCAACAGTATTTAGAGCACCTTTTACAGGAAACTCAAGGACAATGTCTGCTCTTAAGATATTATCAAGAGTTGGCCAAATTAAATTTAAGGCAGCACAATCCTGAGCATCGCCACATAGAATAAGCTTTAAGTCTTTGTTTTGAGCAAGACATGCGTCAATCATACCAAGCCATTTAGGATGATCTAAAAGGTGGGTACTTGGCATTACTACAATACCAGAGCGCGTAAATACACCTTCATTTTGCTCATCCCCAAAGCACTCAAACTTATTAGGAGCATAAGCTACCGTAGGTTCAATATTAGCGATGTCTTTTAATAATTCTAAGGTAAGATCAATAGTATCTACATTAGAGCTACCACTTATCATTAAAAGATTATTATTAGCATTGCGAATAAGGGCTTTTACAGCATTTTTAGCACGCAACTGCATACTAGAAAAAGAACGAGGCTTAACCTCACTAGTATCTTTAAAATCTACTTCATCAAAAATAGTAATCAGATCTTGATACTCTAGTTCAATTACAGCATCTTGAGCCTGCTTAGCCTCAAGATTATCTTCAGTAAAAACGTACTTCAATTATTTGTCCTGTGTTAATCCATATCAAAACTGTAAATCAAATCTACAGATTGATCTAAAGATGAAACTAATTCTACATAAAGTCTACGCAATAATTCATAACGTAACTTAAACTCATTAACAGAGTTAAACACGCCGTAGCCATAAGATAGACGGATTTTATTAGTTAAATAAGTTTGAAGTTCAACTTGAGTATCATCGCCATTACCAGATGATCCTAATTGAACTCCATCCATTCCAAACACGCCTACAATAGAATTTAATAATCCTGTGGTGGTACCTAAACCTAGGGTCATCAATAGCTGAGAGCTTGAGTTATCAGAATTGTTGTTTTGGACATTCTTCTCAAGTCCATGACCATATAAAAGGTAGGAAACAATTTCATTCTCACTCATAGTAGGTTTTGAAAACAAGGTAATTTGTGGCTTTTTAGCAGTACCATATACTTGTACACCTGCCACGACGTTATTCTCAACAGTGGAAGGATCAACTACTACCTCAGCCTCTAATTGAGGGGCATCTAAGCTACCTACAAAGTTAGCATTTGCTTTATTAACAATAAATTTATGACCATATAAATCTACTCGACCATGCTCTAAATACAACTTGCCTAAACCTTGAATTTGATTTTGGGTAGAGCTTTTTTGAATATTTAGAAAGCCTTTAGCATCTGCCTTTAAGCCCATAGCATTAACTTTTAACTCATCGCCTAAGCTTACTTTAACATCAATTTCTAAGTCATTGTTAAGCTCTTGACTCTTAAGATTAGTTAATACCTGTCTTAAATTAGTTTGCTCATCAACAAAGATTTCATCCTCACTTGGTGTGACCCCACTGTTACCAAAGGAATTAAATTTAATTAAGCCTTTAGGAATACTAATGTTACCTTTGATTTTTAGGTGATCATCAAGTTCTGCATTAGTATTAACATTTACCATAGCCTCACCAAAGCTTAGTAAAAACAGATGTAAATTCTGAGCATTAAAATTCAAATTGCCATAAGCTTTATCGGTCCAATCAAGAGAGCCGTTTAAATAAGCTTTAGTTTCATTGATGGTAAAACTACCCTTTAAATCTCCAACAGAACCTTTGGCGTTTACGATAAACTCAAAATCGTCCACAGAGCCTACGTTATAGCGAGGCTGAGCATCGCCTTTTAACTTTACGTCACCAAAGATTAAAGGTTTTTCTAAACTACCACTAACACTTAAGTTAGCATTAGCCACTCCATTTAAAGAGTTTACAGAGCCTGTAACTTTTGAGAATAAATCTAACGCTAAATTATTAAGCCTTAAATTACCTTTAAGAGCCTTAGTAGAGGTAGGATCACTTACCTCAAGATTTAAAGCTAATTGACCTTTGTCTCTTGCTAAAGCTACCTCTAATTGAGAGCTTAAAAGTTTCTCGTTGGCATTTAGTTTTAAATAAACTTTTTTGTATGGTAAAAAGACATTTGATATAAATAAACGACCTTGAGTTGCACTAAGCTCGCCATTTATATTAGGAGTGCCTGCTACATATTCAATATGTGAGTTTAAGGACAACTTACCACTTAATTTTGAGTGGTTTGGTAAGTACTTTTCACAAGTAGATAAATCTAAATTGTCTAAAACTAAATCGGTTTTAATCCCCTTTGGAACTAAGGTGGTGTTATTAAAATTGATGGTTGCAAAACCATCTGATAAGGAGACTTTACTTATATCACCTTGTTGTTCTTTAAAATCATATTTAACCTTTACAGGCTCAGATAAGGTAATAGGATCAAGTACATTACTTACAAGCATTAAGTTTGATAAAGTGCCTTGATAAACAGAAGTTTTCTCATCAAAACCACCTTGAGCGCCTAAATACGAGCCTGTAGCACTACCACAAGATAAAGTTAATTGATGATTGTTTAGAGTACCTGAAATATCAATGGTACATTTGCGATAAGCTTTTATACCTTTTTTAATGCGAATTAAATCGGTAATTACGGTATTTGCAAACTTATGTTTATCAAGATCATAACTTGAATCTATCACAAGTTTTGATACATAAAAATCGTCATAAGAAATTCTGTCAGAGTTGCCACGGACTCTAATTAATGGCTTATCTAAGGCGCCACTTACAGCTAAATTTCCTTTAAAAGAACCTTTTAACTTAGGCATTAAGGCTGATAAATCCTCAAGATTTATGTTACCTTTGATACTAGTCTTAGTGCCTAAATTACCTTTAATGTGGATATTATTAGCAACTTGACTAAAGTCTAGAGTATCTATGCTAAAACCTTTTACTCTATCGCCAGATAAATTCTTAATCTTTATGGAAGTAGGCTCACCATATAGGAAAAAGTCACTGTTTAAATTGTCTACCTTAAAATTGATTACATCCTCTTTTGGCAAATAGGTAAATTGCAACTTACTATCAAAATCAAGGGAGCCTTTTAGGGCTGGTAAAAGCTCATTAGCATCCTCACAATTTAAACTTGCCCTACCTTCAAAATTTAAATCCTCGCTATAGTTTAGTTGACCTTCTGCTTTAGCTTTAAATTCGCGATTACCTAAAAAGCCTACTAAACTTACGCTTTTAAACTCTGCTCTATCAAAATTAAAATTAGTATCTACTTTTACCTTTAAATCAGAAAAGCCATGACCATAAAAGTTGTGGGTTAACAAAAGGTGGAGATCTTCAAATAAGGCACCTTCAATTGACAAATCTATATCTGTAGCTACTAATTTGTCTTTGTTAGCCTCAAGTAGCATCGACTTAGTAATGGATTTGTGTTTTCTTGCCACAGTAGCTTTTTTAAACTGCTCTTCTACATACTTTAAGCTATCTAAAATAGATTCAGTATTAGGATAAGCTTGTCTAAGCTCGTTTTCTTTTGAAGTTATAGTGTCTAAAAATGGGTAAATTAAGCTTTTAGCTTTGATATATAAGCTACAAGGCATCTCATTAGACAATGGATTTATTCTAGCTTTTAAATTAACACTTTGTGGGTAGGTGGTTTTAGCACTTAAATTTAAGTTAGTTAAATTACCATACAGTCTAAAATTACCCGTTAAATCATACAAAGCTTGCTGATAATGAGTTTTGTTATAGTGGGTTTTAGCGCCTTGCCCTTGTACATAAAAATCAAGATTGAAATAATCTACAAAGTCCATAGTGCCCTTTAAGTTAAAAGAGCCTAATCTATGGGTAATATCAATAGAATTTACAGTAAGTAAGGTACGATGCCAATACACCTTTAAGTTAGCATCAAAAAAGCCTGTAGAGTAACCATCCATGTAGTACTTTGCATGCTTTAAGTTAAGATTTTTAAAAGCAACATCTAAAGGCAAATCCACTGTTGGAAGTTTTTCAATAGCACCGTTACCACTATCAAAAGTTAAGATCCTAGGTAGATTATTAGGCTCTGATTCAGTTGATTGATACTTTAAATGAACATTTGGTGAGTTAATTACACCATTGGTGATTTGAGCAAAATCGTCATAAGCTTCTAAAGCTAAATCAGCGCTATCTACTCTTACATCTACAATACTTGAAAGGTAGGCAAAATCTTTTAACTTTAGTTGCTTAATAAAAATGTGGGTTAAAAAATCTAAACGAAACTCACTGTCGTCAGTATCGTCATCATCAGTTGCACTTTCACTATCAATAAGCTCCACTTCAAGCTTTGTAGCATCTAGCTTATCAATAACAAAGGCGCCTTTAGCTATGTAATCGATAACATTGTAATTAAGCTCAAGCTTATCGGCTCTTACAATTACGGTATCAATTACATTAACTTCAAAATAGTTTTTGGTTTCAAATCCATGTAATACATCACCACGGTCAAACTTAGCAGTGATTTTTACATAGTCACTCAAGTAATTATTAACGTTGTTAACTAAGAAGACTAAACCACTGTTGGTAGCTAAAAGATAATATAAAGCAGCAAATAGAGGTAAAACTACCACTATTGACAGTAGCATAAATAACTTTAAGGACCGCTTTAATATCTTTTTCATCTTTAGAACTCAGGACCAAAGGACAAATGCAATTTAATTTGCCTATCATCCCCATCATGATCTATACCATAGGCAATATCTAGTTTAAAAATACCATAGTCTGACAAATATCTAAAACCAATACCTGGACCTAATAAAATATTTCTATCTTTTTTGTAATCGTCAGTACAAATAGCTGAATCTAAAAATACCGCGCCACGGGCATTAGTGATCCCTATAGGGAAGTTTAATTCAGCTGTAGTTGCAGTCAAATAACGACCACCTTTTAGTTTTCCGTTCTTTAAAGGAGCTTTATCTTTATAAGAAAAACCACGTAAAGTCTTCTCACCACCTGCAAAAAAGCGCATAGAAGGTGGAACTTTTAGAGCATCTGAGCCAATGGTAGCTCCTTGATATAGTTTATAGATAAAGCGAGTGTTTTCACTTGGTGATAACACACCTCTGATATCTAACTGACTGTGCCAAAAGTTCAAATCGGTAATGGCTGAGGTGGCAAATTTATTGTCAAAAGTAATGCTATAGCCTGTTTTAGGATCCATACCACCTGTGGTAGAACGACGGGATAATTGCAAGCCTAACATTAGGTTTGTGGTAAAGTCATCCTCTAAACCTTGAGTGTAATCCTCATATTCGGCAGCTAAATAGTAATCCCTTCTCCACTTGCCTAGCATATTTGCAACATAATGGAAGGAGGCATGGGATAAATCTGACAAAGTATCGTTGTAGTCAGTATGAATTTGAGCAGCCTTAATATAGAAATAATCTAAATTTGGATTTTTATGTGGGATTTTATAAATTGCTTGGGCATCCTGTTTAACGCTTGATACTCTAAGGTAAGAGTTAAAAGAATGACCACTCTCATTTATTAAAGGCTTATCCCAACCTAAAATACCACGAATTTGCTCATCTGTAGAATAACCTAAACCTACTCTAAATAAGTTATTAGAATTTCTTGCAAGATTTACTTTAACAGGTACTTTATTATCCTTTCTATCCTCAACTAAAGCACGAACGTCTACTGCTTTATAAAACTTTGTCAAAGACAAAGAACTTGAGAATTTTTCTAAAGTTTTTGAGGAAAAATCCTGCCCTTCTGTAAAGTTAATTAAAGAATTAGATGGCTTTAGTAAGTTTTTAGTCTCATCATCAGCAATAATTTGACCAAAGTGATAGCGTTTTTTAGTATCTAATAATAAAGTAATGTCAGCTGCATTTTGCTCTTGATAAACTAAAATTCTAGCTACGCTAAAGGAGGCATCAAAGAAACCTAACTCAATGGCTTTATTTAACAGATCTTCTTTTAACTCTTTATAAGCACCATGATCTAACAATTTATAGGATTTGATGTTAGATGCTTTAATAATATCGTAAAAGGCTTGGTAGTCTGAACCTTGACCTATGATATCAATCTGCGCATTACGAATATACAAAGGTTTACCAACATCAATATCCGCTACCACCTCATTTGCTAATTTGTCGTCTGCTTTTGGGTAAGTAAGCTTCACACTTGGATGATAGTAGCCATAGGCATGCAAAGCAGTTTGGATATTCTCTTTTATTTCACGGTCGTATAGCCTTGCTCTCTTTTTAGAAATAGTAGGTAAAGAAGCGATATAAGCATTGACATTGTTTAACACCACATCTTTATTTATACCTTTAACCGTCACTTTGACAGGATCATCAATGGTGTTTTTGACTTTAATAGGTTTATTGTCAGAACTGCAGGAGGTAGTAAACAAAACCATACCCATAAGTACTACTAAAACTTTAGGTTTTAGTTTTACCTTATTTTTCAGAATGTTATGTTTGTTTTGTGGGTACATTGTTAAGCTTTTGTTTCTATCTAAAATGTCTAGTTAGATTATACAAAACAAAGAGCGAGTTTTTAAGTCAAAACAACGATTTAAAAACGATTTTTTGATGTTAGTTAGGATAAAAAAATCTTATTTTTAAACAAGATAAAATTTAGCTTATAAAGCCTATTTAGGATTAAAAAATGCCTAGTATATTTAACTTGAAAAAAATCAATATTCGTATAAAATATTGCAGACTAAGATCACTAAATCAATAAAAAATTTGAAACACCTGATCTGCGTCAATTTGTGTACTCAATTACAAGTTTGGGGGTCTTTGTGGTCGCATCCGCAATTTTGGCTCTTGCCGATGGTACTGTATTCAAAGGTAAAGCTTTTGGTGCAGAGAAAACAACCACCGTTGGTGAGGTCGTCTTTAATACTTCTATGACCGGTTATCAAGAAATCCTAACCGATCCTTCATATGCTAGTCAAATCGTTACATTAACTTATCCACATATTGGTAACTACGGTACTAATGATGAGGATGTTGAGTCATCAGATATCTTTGCGATGGGTTTAATCGTAAGAGATCTATCACTTGTAGCATCTAACTTCCGTAATACCCAATCCTTAAGTGATTTTCTAGCTAAGTACAATAAGCCTGGTATCTACGGTATCGATACTCGTATGCTTACAAGGATCTTACGTGAGAAGGGAGCTCAAAACGCTTGCCTATCAACTGATCCTAATATGACTGAGGAAAAGGCTTTAGAATTAGCCCGCCAATTCCCTGGCATCAAAGGCATGGATTTAGCAAAAGTAGTAAGCACCAAGGAAATTTACACTTGGACTGAAGGTACTTGGGAACTAGGTCAAGGATACGTAAACAAGAGCCGTACCGAATTTAACGTTGTAGCTTATGATTTTGGTATCAAGCGCAACATCCTAAGAATTTTAGCTTCACTAGGTTGCAAAGTAACAGTTGTACCTGCAATGACCCCTGCAAGTGAAGTTATCAAAATGAATCCAGATGGAATTTTCTTATCAAATGGTCCAGGTGATCCTGAGCCTTGTACCTATGCACAAGAAGCTATAAAGGAATTTATTAACCACAAGATCCCTCTATTTGGCATTTGCTTAGGTCATCAATTACTATCTTTAGCATCTGGTGCTAAGACCATTAAGATGAAGTGTGGTCACCACGGTGCTAACCATCCTGTAAGAGATTTACAAACAGGTGTTGTTTACATCACCTCACAAAACCATGGTTTCTGTGTAGATGAGAACACTCTACCTGAGAATTTAAAAGCTACTCACAAATCATTATTTGATGGCACTTTACAAGGTGTTGAGCGCACTGACGTACCAGCCTTTAGTTTCCAAGGTCACCCAGAGGCAAGTCCAGGTCCTCATGATCCTATGGCTTTATTTAAGCACTTTATTGAACTAATGCGCACATATCGTCAAAAGGACTAATACTATGCCAAAGCGTACAGACATAAAAAAGATTTTAATTTTAGGTGCAGGTCCTATCGTAATCGGACAGGCATGTGAATTCGACTATTCTGGAACCCAGGCTTGTAGAGCTCTTCGTGAGGAAGGCTATGAGGTTATCCTTGTAAACTCTAACCCTGCTACCATCATGACAGATCCTGATGTTGCAGATGTTACCTACATTGAACCAATTCACTGGAAAGTAGTTGAAAACATCATCGCTAAAGAGCGTCCTGATGTAGTACTTCCAACCATGGGTGGTCAGACAGCTTTAAACTGCGCTTTAGATCTAGAAAAGCACGGTGTATTAGCAAAATACAACGTTGAAATGATCGGTGCTAAAGCTGATGCTATTGATAAAGCAGAAAACCGTGAGCGCTTTGATAAGGCCATGAAGAAGATTGGTCTTGAGTGTCCACGTGCTGGTATTGCACACAGCATGGATGAGGCTTGGGAAGTTCAAAAACAAGTTGGTTTCCCATGTATTATTCGTCCATCCTTCACCATGGGTGGTACTGGTGGTGGTATTGCCTATAACCCAGAAGAGTTTACCGAAATTTGTAACAAGGGTTTAGAGTTATCTCCAACCCACGAGCTTCTAATCGATGAATCTTTAATCGGTTGGAAAGAGTACGAAATGGAAGTAGTTCGTGATAGAAAAGATAATTGCATTATCGTATGTTCTATCGAGAACTTAGATCCTATGGGTATCCACACTGGTGACTCTATCACTGTAGCTCCAGCTCAAACCCTAACCGATAAAGAATACCAAATTATGCGTGATGCTGCGATGGCAGTACTACGTGAAATTGGTGTTGAAACTGGTGGTTCTAACGTACAGTTTGGTATTAACCCAGATAATGGCCGTATGGTTATTATCGAGATGAACCCACGTGTATCTCGTTCTTCAGCTTTAGCTTCAAAAGCAACTGGTTTCCCTATTGCTAAGATTGCAGCTAAACTTGCTGTAGGTTACACCCTAGATGAACTTGGCAATGACATTACTGGTGATAAGACTCCAGCTTCTTTCGAGCCAAGCTTAGACTATGTAGTAACTAAGATCCCTCGTTTCAACTTTGAGAAGTTCCCAAATTCTGATGACCGTTTAACTACCCAGATGAAGTCTGTAGGTGAGGTAATGGCTATCGGTAGAACTTTTGAAGAATCTTTACAAAAAGCTTTACGTGGCTTAGAGACTGGTAAGTTAGGTTTCGATCCTCGTTTAGACATGAAGCACCCAGATGCTCGTCAAAAACTATTACACGAGCTTGAAAACGCTGGTGCTCACAGAATTTGGTACCTAGGTGATGCCTTTAGACTTGGCATGACTGTAGATGAGGTATTTGATTACACCAAGATTGACAGATGGTTCTTATCTCAAATTAAAGAGATCATCGATATTGAATTGTCTTTATCAGGTAAGACCTTAAAGTCTATCGACGCCGAGCAAATGCGCGATCTAAAAGCACGCGGTTTCTCTGATGCAAGACTTGCAAGCTTACTTAAGACTACTGAAGATGAAGTTCGTAAGCGTCGTTGGTTATTTGAAGTATTCCCAACTTACAAGCGCGTAGATACTTGCGCTGCTGAGTTTGCTACTTCTACAGCTTATATGTACTCTACTTATGAGCAAGAGTGTGAAGCTAGACCTACTGATAAGAAGAAAGTTATCGTACTAGGTGGTGGTCCTAACAGAATCGGTCAAGGTATCGAATTTGACTATTGCTGCGTACACGCTTCTATGGCATTACGTGAAGACGGTTTTGAATCTATCATGGTTAACTGCAACCCTGAGACTGTTTCAACCGACTATGATATTTCCGATAGACTATATTTTGAGCCTGTAACTTTAGAAGATGTGCTTGAAATTGCTCGTATCGAAAAACCAGTTGGCGTAATCGTTCAGTTCGGTGGTCAAACCCCATTGAAACTTGCTAAGAAGTTAGAGCAAGAAGGTGTACCTATCATTGGTACTTCACCAGATGATATCGATAGAGCTGAAGATCGTAAGCTATTCCAGGAAGTTGTAAATAAATTACAATTACTACAACCTAAGAATGGTACTGCAACCTCTCTAGCTCAAGCTATTAGCGTAGCTAACGAAATTGGCTATCCTCTAGTAGTTCGTCCATCTTACGTTTTAGGTGGTCGTGCTATGGAAGTAGTTTACGGTGAGGACGATTTAATTCACTACTTTGCTGAAGCTGTTAAAGTATCCAATAAATCTCCAGTGCTTCTAGATAAGTTCCTAGATCACGCAACCGAAATTGACGTGGATGCTGTTGCTGATGGTACCGATGTAGTAATCGGCGGTATCATGGAGCACATTGAGGAGTGTGGTGTTCACTCAGGTGACGCAAGCTGCGTATTACCACCATACCACTTAACTCAGGATATGATTGACAGAATCACTAAGATCTCAAAGGAGCTAGCTATTGCTCTAAATGTTAAGGGTCTTATGAACGTTCAATTAGCAATCCGTCAAGATAAGATTTATCTAATTGAGGTAAACCCTCGTGCTGCACGTACAGTTCCATTTGTATCTAAGGCTACAGGTTTACCACTAGCTAAGATTGCAGCCCGCGTAATGACTGGCAAGACCTTAAAAGAGCAAGGTGTAACTCATGAGGTTATTCCACCATATTACTCAGTTAAGGAAGTAGTATTACCATTTGCTAAGTTCCCAGGCTCTGATCCTTTATTAGGACCAGAAATGAGATCAACTGGTGAGGCTATGGGTACAGCTACTACCTTCCCTGAGGCATATGCAAAGGCTCAATTAGCTGCTAAGTCTCCAATTCAAAGAGAAGGTACAATTCTTTTATCTATTAAGAAGTCAGATCAAGACAGATTACCAAAACTTGGTAAGCTCTTAAAAGAAGCTGGCTTTAAGATGGAAGGTACAAGAGGTACTGCTGCTGTATTAAAGGCTGCAGGTATTGAATGTGAGACTGTAAATAAGGTATACGAAGGCAGACCTAACCTATTAGACTTTATTAAGTCTGGTAGATATAGCTGGGTAATCAACACCACTGAAGGTCGTCAATCTGTTGAGGATTCACGCTCTTTACGTCGTAGTTGCTTACGCTATAACATTTGTTATACCACAACTTTAAATGCTGCTCTTGCAAGTATTGAGGCTCACGGTGCAGATGAATATGCATCTGTAAGCTCACTACAAGAGTTACATAAGAAAGTTAACGAGAAGTATCACAAGTAAACTTGTGAGTTCTTAAAAAAAGGCACCTTATGGTGCCTTTTTTGTTTTTTGAGCACCAAAACAAAGAATTTTTTGCAAAAATAGCATTTTCTCAATGATTTGAGCGCATCTTAAAAAAATTAACCTATACTGTAAGTAGAACCTAAGCAAAATAAGGAGTTTTAGATGATAAAGATTAGAAAAGCTACGTTTCAAGATATTGCTACATTAAAAGAGTTAGCTTTAAATCTTGTACCTAACTCTTTTAAAGGCGTGCTAAATACCTCACAAATTGACTTCATGTTAGATAAGTACTACTCCCAACAAGCACTTCAAGATGCTTTAAATCAAGGTAAAGAGTATTTTATTGCAACTCTAGATGGAGAGGATGTAGGTGTAGTATCTGTAATCGAGCATGGTCCTGATTTATTCTTAATGCAAAAGATCTATGTACAGAGCAATGCTCAAGGTAAAGGCGTGGGAACAAAGCTCTTTGAGCATTTAGTTGAATATGTTCAGCAAAAGCACCCAGGTGAATGTACGATTGAGCTTTTAATCAATAAGCACAACCCAGGACTTGAGTTTTACACTAAACGTGGAATGCAAAAGATTAGAGATACAGGTTTGGACATGGGAGATTTCTTTATTAACGAGGAAGTGTACTCACTAAAAGTGAACACAAAATAAATAGCTTTAATTAAAAGTTCACCAAAAATACACATTTTCAATTTCTAGTAAGCTCTAAAAGTGTGCAACGTATCAATTTAAGTTTTAAAAAGATATTTTGCACATTTTTTTCTTTTATATCAGTAAGTTAAATTCATTTTTATAATTTTCAAAAAACGCACCAACTAAAGTTACCCTCTCAATAAACTTACCTAAATTTAGATATCTTATTGATTTTAAAAAGTTAAATTTATTCGCACCAATTTAACACATATAGTAAAATGTAATGTGTAGTTTTAGTGCTACTCAAAATTTGCTTTGACATAAGTCACTAATAACACGACAATCATCGTAGTTAAAACAAATCGGGTACGAAGTACTCATTCATTGAATAATTAGGAGCACCTAAATGGATTTTTCTTCAGTAAGTAAACTCATCAAAGATAATGACGTTATTTTTGCTGACTTAAGATTTACAGATACAAAAGGTAAAGAGCAGCACATTACTCTTCCTATTTCATGCATCGATGAGAAGTTCTTCGAGCAGGGTAAGATGTTTGATGGTTCATCAATTGCTGGCTGGCGTGGTATTGACAAGTCAGACATGATCTTAATGCCAGACATTGACACTGTTATGTTAGATCCATTCTATGCAGATCCAACCATCATCGTACGTTGCGATATTTTAGAGCCTGTAACTCTAACTGGTTACGACCGTGATCCACGTTCAGTTGCAAAGCGTGCTGAAGAGTACTTAAAGTCAACTGGTATTGGTGATAAAGCATTCTTTGGTCCAGAGCCAGAGTTCTTCTTATTCGATGATGTTCGTTTCAAGTCTGATATTTCAGGCTCATTTGTAGCTATCGATGATATTGAAGCAGCATGGAACTCAGCAACTGAGTACGAAGGTGGTAACAAAGGTTACCGTCCAGCTGTTAAGGGTGGTTACTTCCCAGTTCCTCCTGTAGATTCTTCACAGGACATCCGTTCAGCTATGTGTAAGGTAATGGCTCAGATGGGTCTAGTACTAGAGGCTCACCACCACGAAGTTGCTACAGCTGGTCAAAACGAGATTGCAACTGAGTTCAACAGCTTAACTAAGAAAGCTGATGAAGTTCAGATTTACAAGTATGTTGTTCAAAACGTAGCAAACCAATATGGTAAGACTGCTACCTTCATGCCAAAGCCAATTTACGGAGACAACGGTTCAGGTATGCACTGCCACCAGTCAATTGGTAAAGATGGTAAGAATATCTTTGCTGGTAACCTATATGGCGGTCTATCTCAAGAAGCTTTATGGTACATTGGTGGTATCATCAAGCATGCTAAGGCATTGAATGCTTTCACAAACCCTTCAACTAACTCATACAAGAGACTAGTTCCAGGCTTTGAGGCTCCTTTAATGTTAGCTTACTCAGCTGCTAACCGTTCAGCTTCAATTCGTATTCCATACGCATTAAATCCTAAGACAGCTCACATCGAGGTTCGTTTCCCTGATTGTACAGCTAACCCATACTTAGCTTTCGCAGCTATGTTAATGGCAGGTCTTGATGGTATCTTAAACAAGCTTGATCCAGGTGAGGCTATGGATAAGAACCTATACGACTTACCACCTGAGGAAGCAGCTAATATCCCACAAGTTTGTGGCTCATTAGATGAGGCTTTAAAGGCATTAAAGGCTGATCACGACTTCTTAACCGCTGGTGGCGTATTCAGTGATGACATGATTAACGCTTACATCGAGCTTAAGGCAGCTGAGGATACAAGAGTTCGTTCAACTCCACATCCTGCTGAGTTTGAGTTGTACTACAGCTTATAACAAAAAATTATAAATAGGGTTAAAAAGTCTTAGATTTCAAAGGCTTAACCATAATAAAATAGGGCCCTAAGTTAACTTAAGGGCCCTTTTTGTATCTATACCACTCGCAAAAGGTAATTAAAATATGACTAATTCTGGCTTATACAGAAGTGAATATGAACACGATGCTTGCGGTGTCGGTTTCATAGCTCACATCAAGGGAAAGAAGAGTCACAGCATCGTAAGTCAAGGTTTGGAGGTTCTAAAGAACTTGACTCACCGTGGCGCTGTTGGAGCTGATCCTCTACAAGGCGATGGTGCTGGCATTCTAATTCAAATTCCTGATCAAATCCTACGTGATGACATGATGACTCAAGGGGTAAAACTACCACCACCAGGTGAATACGGTGTGGGTATGATTTTCCTACCAAGAGAAGAAGCTTCTCGTCATGCTTGCCAAGAAGAAATTGAACGCGCTATTTTAGCTGAAGGTCAAATTATTCTAGGCTGGAGAGACGTACCACTAAATGAAGCAATTCCAATGTCTCCTGTCGTACGTGAAAAAGAGCCTGTAATTAGACAGATTTTTGTGGGGCACTCCCCTGATTTATTAGTAACTGATGCTCTAGAGAGAAAGCTATACATCATCAGAAAGAAGTGCTCTATTGCCATTGCTAACTTAAAATTAAAGCACTGCAAGGAATTTTATATTCCATCTTTCTCAGCTCGTACCATTGTTTACAAGGGCCAGCTTTTAGCAAGCCAAGTTGGTGAATACTACAAGGATTTAACTGATTCTCGTTGTGTTAGTGCTATTGCCCTAATCCACCAGCGTTTCTCAACTAATACTTTCCCACAGTGGTCACTTGCTCACCCATTTAGAATGATTGCCCACAACGGTGAAATTAACACCTTACGTGGTAACTTCAACTGGATTAAGGCTCGTGAAAAGAAGATCTCCTCTCCTGTATTTGGAAATGATCTTGAAAAATTGTGGCCTTTAATCTTCCAAGGACAGTCTGATTCAGCTTCCTTTGATAACGTTTTTGAGTTATTAACTCTATCTGGCTACTCTTTAGCTCAAGCTGCCATGATGATGATCCCATCAGCTTGGGAAAAAGATACCTTAATGGATCCTAAGTTAAAGGCTTTCTATGAATACTATGCAGCTATGATGGAGCCATGGGATGGTCCTGCAGCTGTAGCCTTTACTGATGGTAGACAAATCGGTGCTACCTTAGACAGAAACGGTTTACGTCCTGCACGTTATATCGTAACTAAAGACGATTTAGTAATCTTAGCCTCTGAAGAAGGTACCCTAAAGATTGATGAAAGCAGAATTGCTCGTCACTGGAGATTAGAGCCTGGCAGAATGCTTTTAATCGATACTGAGCAAGGTCGTATCATTTCTGATAGCGAAATTAAGAATTCTCTTGCAACCTCTCGTCCATATCAAGAGTGGGTTGATAAGGTTCGCATTAGATTAACCGATATTAAGACAGAGCCTCAGGCTGTAGGTTTAAATCTAACTACTAAAGCTTTAATGGGTGTATTTGGTTATACTCGTGAAGACGTTGAGCGTTTAATTAAGCCAAAGGCAATTAACGGTCAAGAGCCTGTACTATCTATGGGTAATGATGCACCTTTAGCTGTATTGTCAAACCAGCCAAAGAGCTTATATGATTACTTTAGACAATTATTTGCTCAGGTTACAAACCCTGCTATCGATCCTATCAGAGAGGAGATGGTAACCTCCCTAGTTTCCTTCATTGGTCCTAGACCTGATCTTCTAAACATCATGGATAATAACCCTCCAATTCGTTTAGAGGTACAACAGCCAATTCTAGATGCTGTTGAAATGGAGAAGATTAGAAATATCAGCAAATATACTGATAACAAGTTTAGATCAAAGCAACTTGATATCACCTATCCTCTCTCCTGGGGTAAAGATGGTATCGAAGCTAGATTAGCTTCTATTAGAGCTGCTGCTATTGATGCTGTAAAGACAGGTCACAACATTCTTATCATTTCAGATAGAAATGTAGCAGCCGACAGACTTGCAATTCCAGCTTTACTTGCAACCTCAGCTGTTCACCTATGCTTAGTTGAAAACGGACTTAGAACCAGCACAGGCTTAGTTGTTGAAACAGGCTCTGCTCGTACCGTACATCAATTTGCTCTATTAGGTGGTTATGGTGCTGAAGCTATTCACCCTTATGTAGCATTACAAGTTGTAGCTGAATTAGCTCCAGATGCTCAATCAGTTAAGACTTATCAAGATAACTACATCCACGCTATCGATAAAGGTCTATACAAGACCATGGCTAAGATGGGTATTTGTACCTATATGTCTTATATCGGTGCTCAGATCTTTGAGGCAGTGGGTTTATCACAAGAATTTGTAGATAAGTACTTTACTAATACCCCAAGCCCTATTGAAGGTGTAGGTCTATTTGATATTGCACAAGAAGCTGTAAAGACTCACAAAGATGCCTTTAAGAAGATTGCGCTTCAAGATCCTTCTCTTGCCCAAGGTGGCGATTTGAACTGGAGATATGATGGCGAGCAGCACATGTGGACTCCTGATGCAGTAGTTCACTTACAACGTGCTGTAAGAGCTGGCTCTTATGAGGAATATCAAAAGTACGCTAAGATCATTAACGATCAATCAAAACGCTTGATGACCATTCGTGGTTTATTCAAGTTCAAGAAGACCACTCCTATTGATATTAGCAAGGTAGAATCTGAAGAATCTATCATTCACCGTTTTGCTTGCTCTGCTATGTCTATGGGTGCTATCTCTACAGAAGCCCATACTACTATGGCTATTGCTATGAATAGACTAGGTGCTATGAGTAACAGTGGTGAAGGTGGTGAAGATCCTCGTCGTGATGGTGTAATCACTAAAGAAACTTCAACTAAGGCTATTTTAGGTGATGATGTTGTAGTTGATATTCCATTACACAAAGGTGATTCTCTACGTTCTCGCACTAAGCAGGTAGCCTCAGGTAGATTTGGTGTAACCACAGATTATCTTGCAACTGCTGATTTAATTCAGATTAAGCTTGCCCAAGGTGCAAAGCCTGGTGAAGGTGGTCAATTACCAGGTCACAAGGTATCAAAGTACATTGGTAAGTTACGTCACTCACTACCTGGTATTGGTTTGATTTCTCCTCCACCACACCACGATATTTACTCTATCGAGGATTTAGCACAGCTAATCTTTGATTTGAAGCTTGCTAATACTAGTGCAGATATTTCTGTAAAACTAGTATCAGAAGTAGGTATCGGCACAGTGGCAGCAGGTGTTGCTAAGTGTAAGGCTGATCATATCGTAATCTCAGGTCACGATGGTGGTACAGGTGCAGCTCCAGCATCTTCTGTAAAACATGCAGGTTCAGCATGGGAAATTGGTCTTGCTGATGTTCAACAAACTTTGGTGATGAACAAGCTACGTTCTCGTGTAACCTTACAAGTTGACGGTCAGATTAAGACTGGTCGTGATGTTGTCATCGGTGCTTTATTAGGTGCTGACGAGTTTGGTTTTGGTACCGCTCCACTAGTATGTATGGGTTGTACCATCATGCGTAAGTGCCAAAAGAACACTTGCCCAACTGGTATTGCAACTCAAGATCCTGAGCTACGTAAGCAGTTTATCGGTACCCCAGAGCAACTTGAAAACTACTTCCATTATGTAGCAAGAGAAGTTCGTGAATTGATGGCTTCTTTAGGTATTGCAAAATTTGATGACTTAATCGGTCACAGTGAGCTACTTGAAAAGATATCTGATAGCGAATTTGAAAAAGCTCGTAACTTAAGCTTTGAGAAGATCTTCTTTAAAGATCCTGCTTTCAAAGACGAAATTGCACACCATGCTATTAAACAACAGCATGAGATTGATAAAGCTTTAGATAAGCAGTTTGAAGCTAAGATTAAGGAAGCTATTAAGAACAATACTCCTGTAACCTTTGAAACTCCTGTAGTAAACGTAAACCGCTCTGTAGGTACTTACTCTTCAGGTGTGGTAGCTAAAGCTGTAGCAGGTAAGAAACTTGATGATAACTTTATTACTATCAACCTAACAGGTACTGCAGGTCAATCCTTTGGTGCTTTCTTAGAGAAAGGTATTACTTTAAACCTATCAGGTCTTGCTAACGACTACGTAGGTAAAGGTATGTCAGGTGGTATTATCGCTATCCACAAGAGTGCACTATTTGATGGTGATCCTCAGGATAACATCATTGCAGGTAACACTTGCTTATACGGTGCAACCTCAGGTCTTGCTCTCTTCTCAGGTGTAGCAGGCGAGCGTTTTGCCGTACGTAACTCTGGTGCCGATGCAGTAGCTGAAGGCTGTGGTGATCACGGTTGTGAATACATGACTGGTGGTACTGTAGTTATCTTAGGTAAGACTGGTAGAAACTTTGCAGCTGGTATGTCAGGTGGTATGGCTTATGTATACGATAAAGACAATACCTTTAAAAACCATATCAGCAAGGGCTCTTTCTATGTAAGCAATGTAGTTAAAGCCTCAAAAGCCGATTTGTCCATCCCACTTCACAAGAATATGAGCGATGAGGAAGTCTTAAAAGACTTATTAACTAAGCATCTAAATGCAACAGGAAGTGATGTTGCCCGTAAGATCTTAGAGAATTTCGATGTTGAAATACATCACTTCGTCAAGGTATTCCCAGTTGAATACTTCAATGCACTAAAAGCTATGAAGGAGGCACATTAAAATGGGCTTTACAAGAGGATTTATCGAATTTGAGCGCATTGAACAGCCTCATGTTAGTGTAGAAGAGCGTGTTAAGAGCTTTTGCGAAATCTACGGCACTTTAACTGACGAGCAAGCTAAAATTCAGGCTGGTCGTTGCATGGATTGTGGTATTCCATTCTGCATGCATGAGTGCCCACTACACAACGATTCCCCTGACTTTAATGAGTTTGTAAGTGAAGATCAGATGAGCAAAGCTTACAACGTATTGTCAGCTACTAATAACTTCCCTGAAATCACAGGTCGTATCTGCCCTGCTTTATGTGAAGAAGGTTGTACCTTAGGTATTCACAGAAAGGCAGTAGGTATTAAGTCTGTAGAAAGAAAAATTGCTGAGTACGCTTT
The DNA here is from genome assembly GCA_902785325.1 of uncultured Succinivibrio sp. Classification (GTDB taxonomy): domain Bacteria; phylum Pseudomonadota; class Gammaproteobacteria; order Enterobacterales; family Succinivibrionaceae; genus Succinivibrio. The sequence goes on from CACZXZ010000003.1 coordinate 56,443, forward strand.
TGAACATGGTTTAGTAAAACCTATTGTTAACAAAAATCGTACTGGCAAGAAGGTTTGCGTGGTAGGCTCAGGTCCTGCAGCTTTGGCTGCTGCTCAACAATTAAATCGTTTTGGTCACGATGTTACCGTGCTTGAAAAGATGAACAAGATTGGTGGTTTGTTACGTTATGGTATTCCAGACTTCAAACTACCAAAGGAAATTCTCGACAGAAGAATTTCTCAATTAGAGCAAGAAGGTATCACCTTTAAGACTAAGACCATTGTTGGTGCTATTAAGGAATTAGAGCATGGTGTTCACAACGACTCTTTAACTGAAGTTCGCGGTGAACAGTTATTAAAAGACTATGATGCTATTGTGTTAGCACCAGGTTCTGAAAGCCCTCGTGATCTAAAACTTCCAGGTCGTTCCTTGTCTGGAATTTACTTTGCCTTAGACTTTTTGATTGCTCAAAACCGCGAAAACAACGGTGATTGCCCAAATCCAATCGATGTAAAAGGCAAAAACGTGGTAGTAATCGGTGGTGGTGAAACTGCCTCTGATTGTATCGGTGTATCCATTCGTAAGGGTGCTGCAAGCGTAGTTCAATTAGACTACCACGACGAGTTACCTGAGAGTGTGGATTTAACCTTAGCATGGCCTGAGTGGAGAAAGATTAAGCGTACCTCAACCTCTCATGAGGAAGGTTGCACTCGTTTATTCTCAACTAATACCACAGCTTTTGAAGGTAAGGACAAGCTAGAAGCTGTACTTACTCAAAAGGTAAAGTGGGGTGAAGGTCGTCAATTTGATGGCATTGCAGGTACTGAAAGCAAGATTAAAGCTGATGTAGTTTTAATTGCAATGGGTTACTCACATCCATCAAGTGCTCTTATCAAAGAGTTTAACCTTGAAACTGATAAGCGTGGCAACATCAAAGCTGATACACAAGGTGCTAAAGCTTATCAAACCTCATGTGAAAAAGTCTTTGCCGCAGGTGACGGTCGTAAAGGTCAGTCTTTAGTGGTATACGCTATTGCTGAAGGTCGTCAATGCGCTAAAGCAGTAGATGATTTCTTAAACAGAGAATAATCTACTAAATCTATTTGCCTGTTGGTAGTTGCCTTCTGTAGTAATACAGAAGGCTTTTTTTACCCTGATCACTTTATTTTGCTTAAATTATCTTTAGTACACTGAATTATTTTAGTGCAATTAACATTTTTTTTAAGTTTGTAAAAATAATCACCTCAAATGTTAACTTTTTGATTTTAAAAAACTTAATTTTCTTAAAGCAGTTTAACTAGCACTAATAAAGAGCAGAATTTGAAGCGTTTTTTATAAAAATTTACACATTTTATCTTATTGTTTTATCGAATATTTTTTCATTAGAGAGAAGTTTTAAAAATTACTTTGCACCATAATTTAGCTTTTTATGCACCATTTAGGAGCTATTTTAAAGATCTATTGCATGGCATTTTTAAGCAAGGTAAATTGTCACAAATTCAAAATAATTTTATCAACAGGTAAAGGAGACATTAAATGTCATACACCCAAAGAGTACTTGACTCATTGAAGGCAAAGTATCCATATCAACCAGAATTCTTACAAGCAGCTGAAGAAATTTTAACTACTCTACAACCAGTAGTTGAGAAAGAGCCTAAGTACGAAAAGTACAAGATCTTAGAGCGTATGTGCGAGCCTGAGAGAACTATCTCTTTCCGCGTTGAGTGGGTTGACGACAAGGGTGAAGTTCAAGTAAACAAGGGTTACCGTGTACAGTTCAATTCAGCTATCGGTCCTTACAAGGGCGGTATCCGTTTACACCCAACTGTAAATGAGGGCGTATTAAAGTTCTTAGGTCTAGAGCAAATCCTAAAGAACTCACTAACTGGTACTCCAATCGGTGGTGCTAAGGGTGGTTCAGACTTCGATCCTAAGGGCAAGTCAGACAACGAAATCATGCGTTTCTGCCAAGCTTTCATGATCCAATTACACCGTTACATTGGCGCTACTATCGACGTTCCAGCAGGTGACATCGGTACTGGTGGTCGTGAGATTGGTTACATGTATGGTGCTTACAAGCGCTTAACCACTCGTTACGAAGGTGTTTTAACTGGTAAGGGTCTAAACTACGGTGGTTCTTTAGCTCGTACTGAGGCTACAGGTTACGGTACCGTTTACTTCACCGACGCTATGTTAAAAGATCGTGGTGATTCTCTAAAGGGTAAAGTTTGTGCTGTTTCAGGTTCAGGCAACGTAGCAATCTACTGCTGTGAGAAGTTAATCCAGTTAGGTGCAAAGCCTGTTACTGTTTCTGATTCAACTGGTACTATCTACGATGAAAACGGTATTGATGTAGCTGTTCTAAAGCAAGTTAAGGAAGTTGAGCGCGCTCGTTTAACTCGTTATGCAGAGTTAGTAAAGACTGCTCAATACACTCCTGTTGAGCAATACCCTGCAGGTAAGCATCAAGTATGGTGCTACAAGGTAGACTGTGCATTCCCTTGTGCAACTCAAAATGAGTTAAATGAGGAAGATGCTAAGACTCTATTAGCTAACGGCTGTAAGGTTGTAGCTGAAGGTGCTAACATGCCTTCAACTCTAGGTGCTATCAAGCAATTCTTAGACGCTAAGATTGCTTACGGTCCTGCTAAGGCTGCAAACGCTGGTGGTGTTGCAACTTCTCAATTAGAGATGGAGCAAAACGCTGGTATGACAGCTTGGACCTTCGAGGAAGTAGATAGCAAGCTACACACCATCATGACAAACCTATACAACAACGTAGCAGCAACAGCTCGTGAGTTCGGTGTTGAAGGTAACCTAGTTCTAGGTGCTAACATCGCTGGCTTCCGCAAGGTTGCTGACGCTATGATTGCACAAGGCGTGATCTAATAAATTAGCTCCTAATTAAATTTTTGAAAAGCCTTAGACTATAATTAGTTTAAGGCTTTTTGTTTTAGAGGTGCTCTATGAAAAAGTGTTTAGTAGCTTGTTTAATGGCTTTAAGTTTTAGTGCTCTAGCAGGGACTGGTAATGTTGATAACTGTACTTTTAATGGCATTAAGCTTTATGGCAAAGTACAAATAGTAAATTCCTTTCCAGATATTAAAGTAAAGGTAGTAAACTCATTTCCCGATCTAAAGGTTCAAAAAGTAAATTCCTTTGCAGACAGCTGTGGCAAATGGCAAATTGTTGATTCCTTCCCTGACTTTAAAGTTAAGTTTGTAGAATCCTTTCCTGATATTGAAATTAAGTATGTTAATTCTTTTCCTGGTCAGTAGCTATTTAGCCAAGGTTTAAAGTCATGCTAACTTTTAATAGAGCTTTATTTAACACTCTTGTACAAGCAAAGAATTTATTTAAAGTTGTCCTTGTGACTGGTCCTAGAAACTCTGGAAAAAAGAGCTTACTTAAAGCTATTTTTCAAGATGTAAAAGGCTCTACTTTAAACTATGTTTCACTAGAAGATCCAGAGGAGCGTTACTTTGCAATCCATGATCCAAGCGGTTTTATAAAAGAGCACAAACCTCCACTTTTAATTGCAGAAATTGAGTATGCTCCTGTACTGTGATCCTGTATAAAAAAGGCTATTGCTAACAGTGATAAGATGGGACAATTTTTCCTTACAAGCACAATTGATTGTAAACACCTCTCAAGTCAAATTGAGCTAAGTTTTAATGGAAGCTTAGGCGTTTTTACCTTATTAAGTCTTAGTAATAGCGAAATTTATGGCACCAAAGCTCAAAGCTTTAATACCGATACCAATTCTTTAATTAAAAGACTTAAAGATTGTAAAAAACAAACTGTAATAGATATCTTTGAGAGGATTGTTAAAGGATCTTGTCCTAAAATTTTTAATCAAACTAAAGATTTTGACAACACTTGCTATTACCAAGCATACGTTAATGCGTATCTTCAAAGAGAGATTAGATTTTTTCTAAAAGTAAAAGATGAGCTTTAATTTTATCGTTTTCTAAAGCTTGTAGCCACATACAGCGCAAAACCAGTTATCATAGATGAGCTAGCTATTAAAGCAGAGATATCAACTGCTACAGCTAAAAGATGGCTTAACTATTTAGTTGCAACTCACCTTATTGCTCTAGTACCTTCTTTTAATACACAAAAGTTAAAAGGTAAAAATAAAGCCTCTTATCTTTACTTTTTAGATACCGCTCTTTTGTGTTTCTTACTAAAACTACAAGATCCAATCTCTCTTCTTGATGGTCCAATGGCTAATGCTGTGTTTGAAACCTATGTATTCTCTGAAATTTATAAAAGCTGTATAAATCAAGGAAAAGAGCCTATATTCTCTTATTTCAAAACTAAAAGACAAAGTAGTGCAACCTTACTTATTTATCAAGAAGATTGTATCCATCCAATACAAATAAAGCTTACAGCAAGTCCATTCAGAGAATACAAAGACAAGTCAAATTTCTTAGTTTCTATAGAAGAACTTAAACAACTGAGTGAGCATTCAAATTTAGAAATAAATATCGCTCAAGGAGCCGTAATCTGCATGTGTGAAGATGTGCTTCCTATAGATCACAAAAACAACTTTGTGCCTGTATGGCTTATTTAAAATAAGCTATTCCTCAATCAGCTATCCTCTATTTTTATGGCAAAAGCTTTTGCCATAAATTGTCCAAGATATACCTTTCTCTTTTGTTATCAACAAGCTATTTGTAATTCAGTTTTTGCATATTGTGAGTTTTCTTACAAATTGTATATTTTATTTGAAAGTTAACGCATTTTTGCACATTAGTTTTTTTACAAATACCGATTAACACCTAATATTCATAATAGGTTCAATGAAATAAGGAGCATATATGCTAATTCCTGAGTTTATATTCCTTTTAGTCATGCTGTATATAGGCAGTAGATATGGTGGTATCGGATTAGGTGTTATTTCTGGTATCGGTCTTTTAATTGAAGTATTCATTTTAAGAATGCCTCCAGCATCCCCTCCTGTACAGGTAATGCTAATCATCATAGCAGTAGTATGCTGTGCTGCTATCTTAGAAGCTGCAGGTGGACTTAAATATATGCTCCAAATTGCAGAGAGATTTTTGCGCAAAAATCCTAAGCGTATTACTTTCTTTGGACCTATGGTCACCTGGCTTTTAAGTATCATGCTAGGTACAGGCCATGCAGTTTATTCAATCATGCCTATTATTGGCGATATTGCTATTAAAAACCAAATTCGCCCTGAAAGACCAATGGCAGCAGCATCCGTCTCCTCACAATTAGCTTTAACAGGCTCCCCAATCAGTGCTGTGGTAGCTTGCTACTTAGGTAAGGATGTGTTGTCCCTACCAGGTCTTGAGAATTTAAATCTTTTAGATATTCTTTTAGTTACAACTCCTGCTACTTTTTTAGGTGTAATAGCTTTATGTATCTTCTCAAACTTTAGAGGTAAAGAGCTTAAGGACGATGTAGAGTATCAAAAGAAACTTCAAGATCCAGCCTTTAGAGCTGAAATTGAAAGCTCCTCAAAAACTACCTTAAACGAGGTTTTACCATTTAGCGCAAAACTTTCTGTATACCTCTTCTTATTAGCATTGGTAACTATCGTTGCTATTGCTATCTTCCCTGAGGTTAGAACCATTGGCGCTGGTAAACCTATCAGCATGGGTGTGATCATTCAGATGATGATGTTAGGCTTTGGTGGCGTAATTCTCATTGTATGTAAGACACCTGTAAAACTAGTACCAAACGGAGTGGTATTTAAATCAGGTATGACAGCTTGTATTGCTATCTTTGGTATTGCTTGGATGTCTGATACCTACTTTAGCTATGCTATGCCTGAATTTAAGGCTGCCATTACTGGTATGGTAAATGAGTATCCATGGACCTTTGCATTTGCGCTCTTTGCTGTATCTGTTGTTGTAAATTCACAGGCAGCTACTGCAAAAATCTTACTACCAGTTGCTGTAGCTATCGGTCTTCCAGGACCAGTATTGATAGGTTTAATGCCAGCAACCTATGCTTACTTCTTTATTCCAAATTATCCATCTGATATTGCAACCGTAAACTTCGATATCTCTGGTACCACAAAGATTGGTAAGTACTACTTCAACCACTCCTTTATGGCACCTGGTTTAATTGGTGTGGTAGTAGCCTGCTGTATAGGTTTACTACTTGCTCAATTAACTATTTAATTTTCCGTTTTGCAAAACAGCACCTTTAAGGTGCTGTTTTTCTATAATCGTTATCCATCAACGCTTTTTAGCAAATTCTTTATTAGATCCTCTCCACAAAATTATCAACTTTTCCTACAAAAACAAATATTTGACCTACAATGAAAGTATAGAACTAAGGAGTTGTTATGGAGTTTTCATCAAAATTTGCTTTAGTCACTGGTGCTAGTCGTGGAATTGGCAAAGCTATTGCAAAAGCTTTGTGTGATAATGGCGCCTTTGTTTACCTAGTCTCAAGAGATGCAAAAACTTTATCTCAATCTGCAATGGATATTGATCCTACTGGTAAACGCGTAAAGGCTATTCCTTGTGATATAACTTCTAATACCAATATAAAAGAGTTATTCAAGCGTATTGAAGCTGATGAGGTGTACTTAGATATCTTAGTAAATGCAGCTGGCATTGCTCCAGCAAGTTGCGCTGAAGATACTCCTTATGACGAGTGGAAAGATACTCTAAACACTAATCTTGGGGCGGTATTTAGCTTGTGCCAAAACGCCTTTTTATCTATGAAACACAATTGTGGTGGCAAAATCATCAACATAGCTTCTATCTTAGGTAATTACGGAGCCTCAGGACTTAGTGCTTATTGTGCTTCAAAAGGTGGCGTTATTGCTTTAACTAAGCAATTAGCAACCGAGTGGGCTCGCTATAACATCAATGTAAATGCTATCGCTCCAGGTTACATCCTAACGGATATGACTAAAGGACTGCAAAACGATCCAATCTTAAATCAGAAAGTAATTAACAGAACACCACTTGGACGTTTTGGAAAAGTTGAGGATGTAGCAAACACAGCTTTATTCTTAGCTTGCAACAGTTCAGATTTTATTACAGGTGCAGTTATTCCTGTAGATGGAGGTATGAGCGCAACTTTAGTTTAAAAGTTTAAAATCGTAATTTACAGATCACACCGTTTATCGATGTGATCTTTTTTTTAATTTTATTCTTTTAAGCCTAATACTTCATTCATATCGTATAAGCCAGGCTTTTTATTCTCAAGCCATAAAGCAGCTCTAAATGCGCCACGAGCAAAGGTCTGTCTTGAAGTTGCGATGTGAGATAACTCTACTCTCTCACCTTCAGAGCAGAACATAGCAGTATGCTCACCTACAATATCACCACCACGAATTGAGGAGAAACCAATTGAGCCGTAGATACGCTCACCTGTGATACCGTCACGACCTGATACCATAACATCTTTTAAATTAACATTACGGCCAGCAGCAGCTGCCTCACCAATAGCAAGAGCAGTACCTGATGGAGCATCTACCTTATAGCGGTGATGGGCTTCAACAATCTCAATATCTGCATCAGCCATGATCTTTGAGGTCTTTTTCACAAGATTTAATAGAATATTTACGCCTACAGAGAAGTTAGCAGCAAATACGATAGCAATCTTTTTAGAGTACTCTTTGATCTTATCTTTTTGCTCATAATCAAAGCCTGTAGTACCTAATACTACCTTGCATTGATGCTCTTTAGCGTACTCTAAAACGCTTAATGAGCACTCAGGGCGTGAGAAATCAATGAAAAGATCTGGAGCTTGGGATAATTTTGAAGGCTCATCCACTACTTCAATGTTGCAACCTGATGGCAATGAATCTGTACTTTTATCAATACCACATACAATCTTTGCACCATCTAAACCAAGACAGCAATCCCAAAGAGCATGTCCCATGCGGCCACCGATTCCTACGATGCCAACTTTTAGCATTTTATAACTCCTTTTTCATTACAAATAAGTGCTCTAATTTTACACTTACTTTGTGAAAAAGTAACGACTCATAGAAGGTGATTGCACCATTATTTAACACTTCAACTTCAACTTCGATTTGTCTGCCACCTTTTAGCTCAACCATCTCGATTGCAGTTGATAATAATAATTTACCCACCCCATGGCGCATAAAGATAGGATCGACATATAAAGCTAGAATTTTGCCATCCTCTATAGCCTCTTTAAAAGTTAAAAAGCCACAGATTGCTTTTGCTTCATAAACAAGGATGGTTTTAAAGAGATCGCTTTTTAAGCGATCTTTCCAAAGCTTAGTAAATTGAGGGTGAGTTAAAGTAAAAGGCTCTTTACGGTGCTCATAATGCGAGGAAGAAAGCTCAATGCGAGCAATAGTTGCAGCATCATCTACCGTAGCCCAACGCACGCCTACCTGCAAATTGTGTTTTAAAGTGATTTTTTTACTCATTTACAAGGCACTTTCTTTTAATAAAGCTCTTGCACTATCTTTTGTAGCTGCTGTTACTACATTACCACCCATCATTCTTGACAGTTCAGTAATTCTACCTTCCTCATCTAAAGCTTTAACGTGGGATTGAGCTTCATTATCAGCTTGCTCTTTAGTTACTAAGAACTGATGATGAGCACAAGCTGCAACTTGAGGTAAATGAGTTACAGTAATAACTTGTACATTTTTACCTAATTTACGTAACAAGGCTCCTACAGCACTTGCAGTACGTCCTGAAATACCTGTATCCACCTCATCAAAAACTAAGGTATTAGTATCATTTGCAAAGGAGGTTAGAACTTCAATTGCTAAAGCAAGTCTTGACAATTCACCACCTGAGGCAACAGTTCCAAGCTCTAAAGGCTCTTGACCTAAATTTGCTGAGAATAAAAAGGTGACGTTGTCACGACCATTTTTACGAGGACGGCAAGTAGTATCAAACTCTACTTGAACTTTAAAGACACCATTTTCTAAAGCTAAAGTTTTAATACTTTCTGTTACTTCCTTTGACATTAACTTAGCAGTTTCAATTCTCTTTTTAGATAACTCTAAAGCTTTTTGCTCATAGTCATCACGATACTGTTTTACAAGACTTGTAAGCTTTGCAATTTGCTCTTTTAAAGATAAGAAATGCTCTAAATCTTTTTCTAATTTGTCTTTGATTTTATAAAGTTCATTTGGTTGTACATTAAAGCGTCTTGAAAGCTCATGACATTTTGCTAACTTTTCTGACAACTCGTCAACTAAGGCTGGATTTGCTTTTAAACTTAAAGAATCTAGTTTTTCTCTTGCAGCATCTAAAAGAGTGGCTGCATTTGATAAATCGTCAATAATAGGATTGATACTGTCTTTAGCAAAGATTGCAACTTTTGACAAATCACTAATTCTTGAGCTTAAGATATCAATAATATTGTGCTCGTCATTTTCAAGCACTCCTTGAGCAAGGGCTATTGCATCCTGAGCCTGGCTTTGATGCATTAGCGCATCATAATCACGATTGATAGTCTCGTAATCCCCTTCTTTAAGATCTAAAGCATTTAAAGCCTCTAGCTCAAACTTTAAGGTTTTAAAATTTGAAGCTCCTGCTACCTGCTCATCGGACAATTGCTGTAATAAAGTACGATTTGAATTGTATTTATCAAAAGCTTCATTAACGCTATCAACTTCTTTTTTTAACTTACCAAAAGCATCAACTAGTGCTAATTGATTGCTCTTATCAATAAGTTTAATGCTTGCATGCTGACCATGGATAGCAATCAAGCTTTGAGTAAGCTCTTTTAGATTAGCTAAAGTGCAAGGAGTATCATTGATATAAGCTTTAGTTTTGCCATCTTTTAAAATCACACGGCGGATAACTAGAGATTTATCCTCCTCTAAAAGCTCATGGGCTTTTAAAAAGGCTAAAGCTTTTTCATTATGCTCAATGTTAAAGCTTGCGCACAACTCTGCTTTATCGCAATTAGTGCGAACCATGTTAGCATCTGCTCTACCACCTAAAATTAAAGATAAAGCATCTACGGTTAGGGATTTACCTGCACCTGTTTCACCAGTGATACAGGTCATGCCACTTTGAAAATCTAAAGTATTCTTATGGCTTAAAGCAAAGTCTTTTACTAATAATTGCTCTAACATACACTCTCCTAGACTAGACTTTGACCCCAACAGAGTTTTTGGCGTAATAAACTATAATAGTCATAGCCTTGTGGATGAATTAGGGTTAATGGAATATGATGCTGTCTAATCAATACTGAGCAATTAGTATCAGCTCTTAAAGTTACCTGACCATCGCAGTTAATCGCAATAAGCTCTGCTAAATCGTCAGGGCACTCAAAATCAATTTTAACCTCTGATTTTCCAGGAATAATAATAGGTGAACTATTTAAAGATTGTGGGAACATTGGCACAAGTGCAAGCACATCAAGATGAGGCTCAATAATAGGGCCTCCTGCTGATAAAGAATAAGCTGTAGATCCTGTAGGGGTGTTTACGATAATACCATCGCCACGCAAAGTATACATGTAGTTGTCACCAATACTTACCTTAAACACCATCATGTGAGCCATAGTGCCAGAGTGAATAACGGTTTCGTTAGTTGCTAAAGATTGACCTATAAGCTCGCCTACGCCGTCCTTAGAGTCTCTTGAGACTCTAACATCAATCATTTTGCGCTCTTCAAGAGTGTAGTAGCCTTTAACAATATTCTTTAAACTCTCATCTAAATTAGAAGGACTTACATCAGTAAGTAAGCCTAAGTGACCTGAGTTGATACCTAATACAGGAACTTTTAAATCTACTAAGGTTCTAGCTGCACCTAATAATGATCCGTCACCACCTACAACAATAATTAAATCAAGATCTCTCATTTGACGTCTTGAGATAGATGGTATTTCAGGAATATTAAAACCTACAGAGGTGTTAGCATCAAGGTAAACATCAACACCAAGTGCTTTTAATTTATCTGCTATCAGACGAATAGTATCCGACATAGGTCTTTTATAAACTTTAGATACAATGACAGCGGATTTAATTTCCTTTTGTTTTGGTAAACTTGATGTCACAAATGCTCCTAGAATTTAAAATACTTTTATAAAATCTCTTCTAAAGTTAATTCATCATAAGTATACATGATGACGTACTTGTGAAGATCTTTAATAGTTTTAAGTTTATCGTCAGTTTGGTAGAACTTGATTTGCTCTTTGGCATCATTAAGTAGCTTTGCTCTTACTTTCTCTTTAGTATCCAAACTTGAGTTCTCATTGCGCTGATATTTAAACTCAAATAAGTAACTTGGACCACCTTCTTTATTGATAGCCACTAAATCTGCTCTTTTGTGTCTTCCTACTGTGGATTTTAATAGGTCGTAAACACAGTCTGATACCATGACATTATTATGTTTAATTACATATTCACGGATTAACTCAAAACAATTGGTCTTTAAAGCGATAATGGCATAAATCCCCATTACAATTACAGCTTCACTCTCATGGGTAATATCAGACTTTACTAAAGCACCTTTTAGGACACTAAAGGCTTGGATAAGACCTGACAAATCATTTCTCTTACCCATCAGTAAGACATCAGTATTTGAATCAATATACAAGGACCAATCTACTCTTGCTCTTTCAACTAAGTATTTGGCAAATAAGACTCTAAAATAAGAGTTAGGAACTTTTAAGTAAAGGCTACCATCATAGTAGTCACCTAACTGCTCTTTAGCATCCTCAGCATTCATTATGGTTAAAAAACCTAAGTAGAATAATAAAGCTAAACCGTCACCATAACTTAGACTATTATCAACTCTGTCTAACTTGATGTTATCAGGAATAGTAAATGGTATTGGTGCTTCTTTTACGATAGCTTCAATGATTTTTTTACGTGACTCTTCATGGATTAAATTTAAGTAACCACTAAGCTTACTAAAGTCTATATCCATATTTGATGAGACTGATAATTTAGGTAGATTATCTCCATCTTTCCTTAAGGAATTTACAATATTTAAGCACAAGGTAGAGTTATAGACTTTATACAAACCTTTGTTTGCAAATCGATAACCGTTAAACCACTCCTTCATCTTAGTTTGTAAAGTATCAGGAGCAAAACGGCATTTAGTAAAGTCTACGGTCTCATGTAGTAACTCTAGTACTTCAGAATCTGTAAAGCCAGCAAGCTCATTTAGGATAGGTTCTTGGGAGATTTTACTTGAGACAAAGCCTGATATCATAGTATCCATGGTAATTGGCAGAATACCTGTGATAAAGACTCTTTCAATAATTCCTAATTGATTATAGCGACGAATATTTGAGTAGAAGGCGCCAATTTCACTTTGCTTGTTAACAAGTTCAATAAAAGCTTTTTCATCTCTACTTAAGATGTCATTTGTAAAGTTGTCATATTCGTCGATGATGAACATGAGTTTAAATGATTGAGTTAGTCTTGCATTAAAGGAGGATAAAAAGTTTGAAAGCACTACTGCACCACTATAGAATTGTTCAGTATTGTCTTGATAATAATCATGAACAGTAGCTGTTAAATCCTCATCCTCTTGCAAAGAGAGCTTTTTAAACTTTGAAGGAATTAAATTTGGATAGCGTTTGTAAAAATCAACTACACCTTCAATTACTTTTTGTCTAAACTCTTCAAGAATTTGAGCTGATGGCTTACTTGAATCAACACCACTAAACTCAAATCTAACTACACCATAAGAACTCTTATTAGGGGTGGTATTTTCATGGATAAAGGTACCTTCAAAAAGCTTATCAAATAAGTCTTTTTGAGCGATATCGTAGTAATAATAGAGTATTTCAGTAAACAGAGTTTTACCAAATCTACGAGGTCTTAAAAATAAAGAGACATATGACTCTAAGCTCTCATAGGCTTTGATAAACTTTGTTTTATCAATATAAAGAAGATTTCTTGATCTTATCAATTTAAAATCTGATACTGAATTGGGTATATTTTTTAGCATCTAATATCCTTGATATTGATAAAGTATTCTCTTTTTTAAGAGCCATTTACTCTGAATGATCCGCTTTTTGCAACTGTGACCGACGCTTAACTCTTTTCTATATTATAAGGTATATAGCTAAAACAAAATACGATATTTAGCGATAATTGAAAAGATTAGGATAATTTTATGTAGTTTTTGGAGGAATTAAAAATCTCCTAAAATTGCTTCTAGGAGATTTATATTTTAGTCTTTGTTTAAGCCTTTTCTAATCAGCTCATCAAGTTTCATACTTTCCTTGATGAGAGAGTCATACTTAAACTCAAGATTTGGCATATATCTTAGATTTAGCCTTGCAGCAAGAGTTGATCTAATAAAGCCTTTAGAGTTATTTAAGCCCTTCATTGCCTCATCAATCTCGTCTTGCTTGTCAGAAAGAAAAGATATATATACTCGAGCATTACGCAAATCAGGTGACACATCAACTTCGGTCACTGTAGCGTTTTTTACTCGAGGATCTTTTAATTCGTGTTGCAACACATCAGCAATCTCACGAAGCACTGCTGCTGCAACACGTTCATTTCTACCGTAACTTCTTGGCATAATTTCCTTTAATCTAAAGTACGTGCAACTTCAACCTTCTCAAAGCACTCGATGCGGTCCCCCACACGAACGTCTTGATAGTTCTTAACACAAATACCGCACTCGGTATTCTGTTTAACTTCAGATACGTCATCCTTGAAGCGACGAAGTGAATCTAACTCACCTTCAAAGATTACGGTGTTATCACGAAGCACACGGATTGGAGCTGAACGTTTAACCATACCTTCAACCACCATACAGCCAGCAATTGCGCCGTACTTAGGATGACGGAATACATCACGAACCTCAGCGTAACCAATAAAGTTTTCACGGACTTCTTTCTTAAGTAAGCCTGACATAGCTTTCTTAACATCGTCGATTAAGTCGTAAATAACGCTGTAGTAGTGAAGATCAACGGATTCAGAATCGATTACTTGACGAGCAGGACCATCAGCACGAACGTTAAAGCCAATTACCACTGCGTTATCAGCAGCTGCTAAGGTTGCATCGTTAGCGGTAATACCACCTACACCAGAGCCAATGATCTTAACTTGTACTTCCTCATTACCAAGTTTTAGTAAAGCATCAGAAATAGCTTCTACAGAGCCTTGAGTATCAGCCTTAAGCACAACCTTTAACTCTGAAGCATTGCTCTCCTTGAACATAGATGCTAATTGAGCTTTCTTTTGCTTTGCAATCTTAAGTTCACGGAACTTACCTTGTCTAAATAAGGCAACTTCACGAGCCTTACGCTCATCTGCTACAGCAGTTACCTCATCACCAGCTGAAGGTACGCCTGATAAACCGAATACCTCAACAGGAATTGAAGGACCAGCTTCAGTTAACTCTTTACCGTTCTCGTTACGCATTGAACGAACACGACCATACTGAAGACCACATAGGATGGTATCGCCCTTATGTAGGGTACCAGAGCGAACTAACACAGTAGCTACAGGACCACGACCTTTATCAAGACGGGACTCAATAGTTACACCTTCAGCCATGCCGTCGCGTACAGCTTTAAGCTCTAGCACTTCAGCTTGTAGAGTAATAGCTTCTAATAGGTCATCAACACCCATACCAGTCTTAGCGGATACTTCCACGAATTGGTTTTCACCACCCATAGACTCAGGAATAACAGAGTGTTGCATTAACTCGTTGATTACACGCTGTGGATCTGCACCTGGTTTATCCATCTTGTTGATAGCAACAATCATAGGAACTTTAGCAGCTTGAGCGTGCTGAATAGCTTCTAGAGTCTGAGGCATTACACCGTCATCAGCTGCCACTACTAAAACTACGATATCAGTACACTGAGCACCACGAGCACGCATTGCAGTAAACGCTGCGTGACCTGGAGTATCTAAGAAAGTAATACCGTCGTTTCTAGTTTGAACGTGGTAAGCACCGATTCTTTGAGTAATACCACCAGCTTCGCCTACAGCTACCTTTGACTTACGAATGTAGTCAAGTAAAGAGGTCTTACCATGATCAACGTGACCCATGATGGTAACTACAGGAGCACGAGGTAAAGCCTCTGCTTTAGTAGTTCTATCTTTTAATAACTCGTCTTCAAGCTCGTTTTCTTTACGTAAGATAACCTTGTGGCCCATTTCCTCAGCTACTAATTGAGCTGTAGATTGATCAAGCACCTGATTGATAGTTACCATTTCACCTAATTTCATTAAGGTCTTGATAACTTCAGTTGCTTTAACAGCCATCTTTTGAGCAAGCTCAGCTACAGTTACTGTCTCACCGATTTCTACATCACGGTTTACAGGAACTGCTGGACGATTAAAGCCGTGTTGCTGTTGGTTTAGCTTAGCTGCACCTTTAACAGACTTACCACCTTTACCGCCTTTTTGACGACGGTTTTGTGGCATTTGCTCACCTTCATCAAAGCGCTTACCACCGCGTCTTTCCACACCGCTTCTATCACGGTGACGACCACGATTCTCAGCTTCACGCTCTTGACGAGCTTCAGCTTCACGAACGTATTGTGAGGTTGAAGAATCATCGTCATCTTGTTCATGAGAACGAGCTTCTTCTTCAGCTGCCCATCTAGCTTCATTTTCTTCAGCAAGTTTTCTTGCCTGCTCAGCTAGACGCTTAGCCTCTTCTTCACTCTTACGCTTTTGTTGCTCTTCTTGAGCACGACGTAACTCTTCAGTTGCCTTATCCTCTTCTTTATCTTTGTGAGGAGCAACCTTAACTTGAGCCTTAGCCTTTTGCTCAGCTGCAGCCTTTGCCTTAGCTTCTTCTTGAGCTTTAGCCTTTGCTTGAGCCTCTGCTTTTGCTTTCTCTTCAGCTTCTTTTCTAGCCTTTTCTTGAGCTTCTGCTCTAGCTTTTGCTTCTTGAGCTTCTTTTTCTTTAGCTAAAGCTTCTTGTTCAAGCTGTGCCTTACGCTCTTTAGGATCAATTAAGACTTTCTTCTTACGAACTTCAACTTGAACTTTCTTTTGACCACCAGCATTGTTCAAAGTTAAAGTAGAAGGAGACTTCTTCTTTAATGACATGCGCTTTGGTGCGTTGTTTAAATTCTCTTCATTACTCATCAAAGTCTCCTTAATTAAGCCTGAGGCTCCTTAAACCAGCACTCGTTACGAGCTGCCATGATAATTTCGCCTGCTTTCTTAGCATCTAAGCCTTCAATATCAGTGATATCATCGGTAGCTTGCTCAGCTAAATCATCAGCAGTCTTAATACCATGATCAATTAACTTGTTAGCTAAAGCTTCATCAATACCATCTAAAGCGGTAAGTTGTGATAAAGCTTGATTACGCTCTGATTTTTCTTTGTCGTCTACAGCCTTACGTGCAATTTCTTGTAAAGTTGCTGCTGTCTCTTCATCCATACCATCAATTTCTAGTAATTCAGAAGGATCAACATAAGCTACTTCATCGATAGTTGTAAAGCCAGCATCAGCTAAAGCTGTTGCAAACTCTTCATCAACGTTTAGTAATTCCACGAACTGATTGATGATCTTGCCAACTTCAGCTTGAATATTTGATTCAAGATCTTTTTCAGTCATTACCTTAAGATCCCAACCAATTAGTTGTGATGCTAGACGAACATTTTGACCATTCTTACCAATTGCTAAAGCTAAGTTTTCCTCTGCTACAGCAATAGAGATTGAGTGCTCATCTTCGTTGATGATGATTCTTGAAACCTCAGCAGGCTCCATAGCATTAGTTACGTATTGAGCTAAATTCTCATCGTATAACACCACGTCAATCTTTTCGCCTGATAGCTCATTGGATACTGCTGTTACACGAGCACCACGCATACCAATACATGCACCACGAGGATCGATTCTTCTATCCTTTGAACGAACAGAGATCTTAGCTCTTGAACCAGGATCACGAGCAGCGCCCATAATCTCGATGATGTCCTCACCAATCTCAGGAACTTCAATTCTGAATAATTCTTTTAAGAACTCAGGTGATGTACGTGAGCAAATGATTTGTGGACCACGATTTGACTCAGTCTTGATCTCTTGTAATAAAACTTTAATACGATCACCACGACCATAAGACTCAAATGGGATAAACTGATCACGCTTTAACACAGCTTCAGCATTATTACCTAAGTCTAAAACCATAATGTCGTGAGTTTGTTTCTTTACAGTAGCATTTACCACGTGACCTACATGTTGACGTTGCTCTGAAACTACTTGTTCACGCTCAGCATCTTTAACTTTCTGAGATAGAACTTGCTTAGCAGTTTGAATGGTAATTCTGTCAAACTCTACAGATGGAATTTGTTCTTCAACAATATCACCTGCGCTAATGCCAGGATGCTCAACAGAAGCTGCTGCTAAGGAGATCTCTTGAGCTGGTTTCTCAAGTGGACCATCAGTATCTACAACTACCCAACGACGGAAAGTATCGTAAGAACCTTCCTTATGATCAATTTGAACACGAACTAAAATATCTACAGGATATTTTTTCTTAGTAGCTGTAGCTAATGCTTGCTCTAATGCCTCAAATATTTTATCTCTAGGGATAGCGCGTTCATTTGATAACGCCTCGGCAATGGCAATAATCTCTTTACCCATTTTTATTAAGACCTCTTAGTTGATGCGCTTTTAGGAGCTTTTTTGTTGTTTGAAGGAAATTCTGGTACTACACGAGCAACAGAGATATTTGTAAAAGCAACTTCCATAAGATCAGAAATCTTATCTTGAATTTTTAACAAACCATCATCTGTAACTTCAGTCAATAAGCCTTGAAGCTTATGTCTGCCTTGTGTAGGAATTCTAAGTTCAGCTTTAATTTGTGAACCTACGTATTTTTTAGCTTGCTCAAGTGTGAACAAGATCCTGTCTAGACCTGGTGAAGATACTTCTAGCATATACTTAGGACCTATTAAATCGGCTGCATCTAAGGCAGGAGAAATAACATCCATTAACTCTCCACACTTATCTGCACTTACACCCTCATCAGAATCAACAAATACTTGTAAAGTAGCATGATCATTACCGCCATGGAATCTAATTCCCCATACGCTAAGATCAAAGGATTCTACTAAAGGTGCTACAAGTTCTAATACTTTCTCTTCGATAGTTCCGGCCATCAGTACCTCTTATTCAACTATAAAAAAAGGACCTCACTTAGGGTCCCTTTCTCTTGAAGTTCCACTATATCTAGCATCTTACAATGCTAGGTTCAAGCTCACACTTGAACAGGCTTGAAAGTGAAAACACTTTCAAGCGACATATTTATATCAAATATAGCGATAAAAATCAACTATTTTTGATTTTGGTTAACTTTAGAACATTGATACCAGTCTTGTCAGCACTAGACACTTCTATGATCCATTGATCAAGAGTAATTCTATCGCCATTTTTAGGTACTCGCTGTAATCTATCTAGCACGTAACCAGCTATAGTCTGATAGTGCTCGGTTGGCTCAATCTCAAGACCTGTAGTTCTTTGAACATCCGATAGAATAGTATCACCATCTACACGGTATACTTGATTGTCCTTATCCATGGCTTGAACCTCAGGAATTTCGGTCTTATTAGGCATTTGACCTGTAATTTCCTCTAAGATATCGTGGATGGTAACAATACCCTCAAAGCAACCAAACTCATCAATTACAAAGGCAAAGTAGCGTTTAGTTTGTTTAAACTGCTCTAATACACTTAGTACATTGATACTTTGAGGAATGTAAATAGGCTCTTTTACCTCAGCTTCAAGCTCTAAAGGATCTTGCTCTGGGTGGGTGATATACTGCTCTAAGACTTTAGCTCTTAAGATGTAACCTATAGGTTGATCTTTATGACCATGTTTATAGGCAATCAATCTAGTCTTATTAGTTTTTAACACCTTCTCAATGATAGCTTCTTTAGAGCCATCAATTTTTAGCATCTCAAGATCTAGTCTTGCAGTCATCACAGCTTTAATTGGAAGAGTTGATAATTCTAAGACTCTAGATACCATCTCCTTTTCCTGTTGATTAAACACATAAGCACTAGGTCTTGATACGATAGCCTCTTGTAATGAGTGCATATCGGTGTTTTTAGAACCTAATAATCTTAAAACTAAACTTGCAGCCACCTGTCTTGATTGCATGTTCTTAGATGGGTTTAGTTTAAGAATATTCTTTCTTGAAACTTGATTAAAGATCTCAATGAGTAAGCTAAAGCCAATAGCTGAATATAGATATCCTTTAGGTACTTCTAAGTGGAAGGCTTCCATAATCAAGCTAAAGCCGATTAAAAGCAAGAAACCTAAACACAAGATCACAACCGTTGGGTGTCTATAGACAAACTCACTGATAAATCCTGAGGCCCACATTAGTAACAACATAGCAATGCTTACAGCAAAGATCATAATAAAGGCATGATTAGTCATACCTACAGCTGTAATAATGGCATCACCTGAGAAGAGGACATCTAAGATCATAATCTGAGTGGTGGCAACAAAAAAGGATTGACCTGCAGCCTTTGAAACTGACACAGTTTCATCTCCACTGTCACCTTCAAGCTTAGAATGAAGCTCTTCTGTAGCCTTATAAATTAAGAAAGCACCACCTAGGAACATCATAATGTCACGAACCGTAACATTAAAATCAAAGATGCTAAACAAAGGATTATTCATTGCCATTACGTAGGCTGCAAACATCATTAGAATAACTCTAATAACTAATGCACCACCTAAACCAATGTAACGGGCAGCCTTTGCTTCTCTTGCAGGAAGTCTTGCTGACAAGATAGCGATAAATAATAAATTATCGATACCTAGTACGATTTGAATTGCGGTTAAAGTAAGTAAACCTATCCATGCTGTAGGATCAGTAAGCCATACTAAATCAAACAATAATGCATGGGAATTTGCCAGAGCCTGTTCTACATCCATGATTGAAAGGCTCCCTTATAGGAAAATGAAAAAAAAAGAATATCGAAAATATAGGAGAACTTAGTTTTCGGGTCTGCGTTCATTTGTTTTGTTGTTATTACTCTCTATTAAAAAACACCATTACATTCTATAAGAAAATTTACTGCATTGCATAATGCTTGCTTAAATATGTGAATTTTGCACTATACATGTTAATTATAAGTTAAGGTTGCTTTAAAAAACTGTAAATACAATCTTCTTAAAGCTATCAAAAATTGCGGGGGGCCTATCGCCATTTTTGAACTTTTTTCAAAATTCAGCTCCTTATAAATCAACAAGTTAAGGATTTTGTTTTAGTTATCTCTCCCTTTTTGCCACTTAACTTTAGTACTTTTAAAAATTGCCATGATAATAAGCAGGCTTTTAGGTTGTTAGTACATTAGCAATCTTAAGTAGGTTCATATTTTTAACCTATACTTTATAAGGGAGGAGATTTGACAAAAGAAGAACAACAAAAGTTTTTTGGTATCAACAATGATGTCGTATTTAAATTAGTTTTTTGCCAACAGTATTTTGCCAAGAAATTCATTGAAAAGATCTTAAATCAAAAGATAGGTAATATTACCTATATTGATTCTGAGAAGGAATTTCTTGAAACTATCGGTAATATCGATAATAAAGGAGTTAGGTTCGACATTTACGTTGAAGATGACCTTGGCAACCGCTTTGACATCGAGATGCAAAACTATCAAAAGAAGGATGACAATTTAACCTATCGAATGCGCTACTACATGCATATGATGGATGTAAATCATTTAAATAAAGGTCAAAACTACATTAATTTTCCTCATCTTTACACTATTGCAATCTGCAATTTTAAAGTGTATAGAAAAAGTAGAAGAGTTTACCTTTTTGATAGTTTTGAGCGTTATGAAAAAGACTTAGAGCAGGACATACAAATGACTAATGTCTATGTAAGCACGAAGAACAAAATAGGCAATATTTATGTTGATCCTGAACTTAATTCTTTTTTAGAATATATCAAAGACAACACGCGTATTGATTGTGAATTCGTGAAAGAAATTGACGAAGAAGTTAAAAGAATCAACCTAAATCCGGAGAAGAAAAAGGCTATGTTAACTTATGAAATAGATAGAAACCTTTTTAGAGCTGAATGTGAGGCTAAAGGCAGAGCTGAAGGAAAAGCTGAAGGTAAAGCTGAAGGTAAAGCTGAAGGTAAAGCTGAAAACCTAGAGAACATCGTTGTAACAGCTTTAAAGGAAAAATGTTCTTTAGAGTTTTTATCTAAGATCACTCAAACTTCTGTCAAGAAGATCAAGGCTATTGCTAAGAAGCATAAGATTGAAATTGACGAATAAGTAGGTTTTCACCTTAAGCTAACTTTACAAAAGCACAGACTTACGTTTTAAAAATCTCAGCTAATTAGCTGAGATTTTGCTTTTTAGAAAAGATTATCTACCAAAAGGTTTTCTTGAACTTCTATTGATAGTCTTTGATTTAGGTCTTCTGCTATAGGAGTTTTTACCAAAGCTTGAGGATCTAGTATTACCATCAGATCCTACAAAACTTTTACCTGCTCTTTGGGATTTTGCAAAAGGCTTTTTATCGCCTACTTTACTACCTTTATTTACAGGATTTGCAAATTTACCATTTTTTGAAGGAGCATTTGTCTTTTGCTCTTGAGCCTTAGGCTTTACGCTTTGCTTTTTAGTCCCCTTTGTGCCCTGAGCACTCATTGGCTCTGGAATTTTATCAAGAGGCTCTAACTTAACGCTTTTACGTAACTTGTTGACCTCAGATAAAGTAAGCTCTCTGTACTGACCAGACTTTAAATTAGGATCTAAATCAATTCCAGCATACTTAATTCTAATCAAACGGCTAACTTTAAGACCAACAGCTTCCCAAAGGCGTCTAACCTCGCGTTTTCTACCCTCTTTTAAGCTTACATGGTACCAAGCATTACGACCTTCACCACCTACGTATACCACACGGTTAAAACGAGCTTTACCATCCTCAAGCATCACACCTTGAGTTAAAGCATCAATTTGATCTTCTGATACTTCACCGTAAATTCTAGCTGCGTAAATTCTTTCAACTTCATATTTAGGATGCATTAAAGCATTAGCAAGCTCACCGTCTGTAGTGAACAAGAGTAAGCCTGAGGTATTGATATCTAATCTACCAATATAAATCCATCTACCCTGAGGTGGCTTTGGAATATGATCAAATACGGTTGGACGATTCTCTGGATCAGATAAAGTAGTAAGCTCACCTTCAGGTTTGTGATACATCAACACTCTGCAAGATACTTGATTAGTATCAGGTGATAACACTACCTTACCATCAATTTTTACAGTAATTTCATTAGCTTCAAAACGGTCACCTACATTTGCGGTTTTACCGTTAACAACTACTCTGCCATCCTCAATCATTTGCTCTAAAGCTCTGCGAGAGGCAATTCCAGCACGGGATAAAATCTTTTGTAACTTCTCAGTCATATAAATATCAAAATCAAAAAATTAAAATGAGCGCCTATTTTATCATGAACCGCGTTAACTTCATCTAATGCTTAGAAAATTCTCAAAAATCAATTAGAATACACTTAAAGTAAACTTTGGTGACAAAAAATGGATAGCTCAAACGAAAATGTAACTGTTACCTGTACGATTTTAGGTGAAAATTTTAATTTAAGGTGTGAGAAAAATCAAAAGCTCAAACTTGAACAAGCGATTGCAACTTTGCAAGAAAAAGCTAAAGAGCTGTTAAGAGACTCCCCTACCCTAACTCCTACACAGGCGGCTATATTAGTAGCACTTGATACTGAGCACAGATTAGCTAAATACTTAGATAATCAAACTCCGTTTCAAAAAGATGCTAAAAAACTAATCGATAAAATTAAAGGTAAATTACAAAAAGTTTAATATGTCAGATCAAGTAAGTCTAAAAGAATTTAGAAATTCTATTCGCCAACAAATTCTAAAAACTCGCCGTGCTATAAGTGAGGACGAGGCTTTTAAAGCAGGCCTTAAAGTTACAGAAACTTTAAGACAAGAAGCTTTCTTTAAACAGGATCAGCGTTTGGTTGTAGGCTCTTATTTAAGCTTATTTGGAGAGTTATCAACTAAACCTATCAATGATTATCTTATGGAGCAGCATTACCTAGCTCTACCTTACATGAATATTCATGAGCGTGGTTTAATGGACTTTTACTCTTATAACAAAGGCGAGCCTTTAATTGAAAACCGCTATCATATCCTAGAGCCTGTAAATAATATTGAAAACTTAATCTCCCCTGACAAATTTGATGCGCTGATAGTACCCCTTGTAGCTTTTGATAAGAAAGGCAACCGTATGGGCATGGGTGGTGGTTATTATGACAGAATGCTCAAAAAGGTCTCTGCAACCTGCAAGATTATAGGTGTAGCTTATGATTTTCAGAAGGTAGATAAACTACCTGTAGAGAGTTGGGATATGCCTCTTGATGAAGTGATAACCCCAACAAGAAGTTTCATTTTCAGTGAATAGAATGTTAAAAAGCTCCAAAGGGAGCTTTTTAACTAACTATAGGTAATTTTTTAATTACTTAGTAGCAGGAGCATCAGTCTTGCTTTCTGTTACAGCAGGAGCATCTGTATTTACTACAGGAGCATCTGTGTTAACCACAGGAGCCTCACTTGCTTGCTCTGAAGTCTCTTCAATATTAGAGAAGTTAGATACTTGCTCGTGTTGTGACTTTTGTAGGTAACCTAATAATAGGCAAATACCAAAGAAAACAAATATTAAGAACCAAGTAGATCTTGTTAAGAAGTTACCAGAGCCTACTGATCCAAATACGGTGTTAGAAGCACCGGCACCAAAAGATGCACCCATACCAGCACCTTTTCCTTGCTGGAGAAGGATTAGAGCTATCATAGCGACAGCTACTAAAAGTAAAACTACAATTGCAATTTGAAACAACATAATACTAAACACGCCCTAAATTTTGCGTATACAAAGATTATGAAATGATACTAATAAAACAGTTATTTTTCAAGGTATTTTTGCACTTAATAGAGCATTAAGACTGCTATATTGCTAGGACTATAAGTTTTTGTTTTAAATGGAGATGCTTTAGAGAAAGTAAGATGAGATTTAGAACCTGCCACATTAAAAGTGGCAGGTTCGATTAAATTAGTAAGCTACTTATGTAACAAGTACAGAAAGGAGAGTAAATACATCAGCACCTGAGCGTTTAGAAAACTTAGCTTTGGCTAAAAGAGAACGAACTCCAATGTAGGTAAAAAGTGACTCAAAAGAAATTGCCCTATTGCATGAAGATGAATTTTTGTTTATCATAATACTGTGTATAATTTGGTTTAACTTATTGATTTACAACATAATTATACCATTTTATACACATCTATTCAACAAAAACTCGCCTCAAAACAGCATTCTTAAGCCATTTTTACAGTGTATTTACATACCACTTAAGACTTCATAATCAAAAATCATATTTTAAAGAGCAAAGTCGGTGCTTGACCGCTTATTTTTAACGTTTTAACTCAATTTTTGAAATGCAAAAGTTGAGTTACTTACAAGAAAAGAAATTCCCTTTTATTACTTTTGGTCAAACTGAGTTATCAACACCACATGCTTTTGCTGATATTGATAACTACGATTTAGGCTACCGTGGTGCTACCTATCTTTATAGCCATGGCTGCAAAAACATCGTCATGACAGCATCTTCAGTTGACTACACCTATACTAACCATAAGTACTTTGGCGTTAAAAGAGCTTCTATGGAATACGGAATTGATTTTGATAGAGAAAAACAGACTATCTATGATTATCAAATCTCAAGTAACTATAGAAAGTACTTCTTTGAGCTTTTCAAGAAAGATAAACACCCAGACGGAGTGTTCTGCGGTTCTGAGATCTCATCTTTAGGTTGTCTTGCTGCTTTAAATGATCTTGGAATTAAGGTAAATCAAGATGTGTTTGTAATTAACATTGAGACTTGTGATCTTCCAAGCTTCTACTTACCACCAATTCCAGGATTAAGACAAAACTTCCACTCTATTGGTACAGTACTATCTAAGTACTTAGTAAAACTTATTGAAGGTGAAGATGCTAAGAAATTGCAATATATTGAAAAAGCAACTTTCTACGCAAGATAAGCTTTAATACCTAAAGCTTATCTCTCTACGCACCAAGGTCAAGTTAACACTTTACCTTGGAGGTAGTAGTACTAAACTGTACCTAGCATTCTTTAAAAGCAACAAGCTTCTTCTCATTTGCATCATAGACTACAGCTATTCTCAATCTCTCTTTAGTGCAATCAAAGGATTGACCATAGTCTCTTGTTAGAATTTGGTTTACAGCCTCTTCAAGTTTATCTTGAACTAATTTTGAATCTTTAGTGAATTTAAATTCTACTACGATTATTTTGTCAGCAAGTTCAATTATTAAATCTGGTCTACCTGCACTCTCAAACACTTCCCTATAGCAAAGTATATTTGCGCCTAACAAAAAGGTTTGAATAATGTTTTTAACTGAATATTCATCTTCAAAATTATACACAGCATCTTTTCTTGGTATCTTAGCTAATATTTCATTAAACTTTTCTGTAAGTTCAATTCCTGATGCTTTAGATAGGAACTCTGACAATTTTCCATTTAACTGAGTAAAAAATTGTCCAAAGATATTTGTTGATGCAAGTCTAGCAAGAGAACTTCTTAACTCATTATTTGGAATTGATAAATAAGCAGCATTCTCTAAATCATGCCCCTTAGTTAGAGATAAATATCCTGTTTGCGCCATGAGCACATTTATATCCATTTTCTTGAATGACGCTGGATATACGAAATCTTCAATTGAAATAACTATTTGTTTATTATTGAATATACTGAAATCTTCCAAATGATTCTGAAGATACTTAATAAGAATTGTAGGTGTACCTCCATTTTCAAACCAATAGTTTCCAAATTTAATTTTTAGTTTATTGCTTGCTTCAATAAAGAAATTGTTAATTGACCAAGTTGAAAAAACTGATTTTATTCCATACTCGTCATAACATATATTGTCATAATTTAAAGCAAGTGTATTTAAAAGACTTTCTTTATAGTTTTTATAAGTAGAGGGATCAATATTAGAGATGTCACACTTATGCAACTTTGCTATAGTAATGTCTATATAGTCTTTAAAATAAAATTCTATTTCTTCCCTTGTGTATCCAACTAAGGTAGATAGATTATTGTCATAGGAAACATCTTTAATATTGCTTCCAGCAGAAAAAATAGAAACATCTTTAAATCTTGTAACACCTGTTACAAGCATAAAGATGACATTATCTGAGATCTTTGACTCTTTTATTTTTGAATACAATCCTCTAATTTCAAGTCTAAATGACTCAAATAACTTTTCATTATCAATTAAGTTATTTAAAGGAGCATCATATTCATCTATAAGTAAAACAAAACCAGCTGGATACTTTTTAATAAGTTTTAATACAAAATCAGAAAATGTTTGACCTATGTTAATTCGGAATTTTGTTGTATTAAGTTCAAACTGCTCATCATAATCATTTAACTGAGCTAAAAACAACTCTCTAAACTGACTAATTGATTCAGATACAAATGCAGAAAAATCTAAGCGTACAACAGGATAAGTTGAATAATTCCATCTAGGTGTCCCATCGTTATTTTGTCCTGCAATATAAGAATCTTTAAAGTAAGGATCTACACCATAAGTAAATAATGTTTCTACAATGTCAATTGTAAGGGATTTACCAAATCTTCTAGGTCTTGAGAAGAATGAATATCTATAGGTATCTATTAGATATTTTATTTCTTTTGTTTTATCAACATAAACGTAATTTTCGTTGATAATAGGTTTAATACCACTTATGCCGATAGGGATCTTCTTCATAGCTTACTCTGCATTAAAAATACATTTTCAGATGAGACACAAGCATATTATAAGTCATATTAGATGATTTATAAAATAACTAGAAATTGGTGAATAATTGAAAGAAATAAACATCATGAGCGGGATTTAGTATGTTCCGTTCACCAAGGCTATATGAAAGCATGATCTCAGTTGGTTAAGAGGTGAGTTAGAAAAGATCTTCTATAC